>JBLIME010000060.1:0-13043 GCA_047638515.1 Pseudohongiellaceae bacterium | reverse complement strand
GAGCCCAGTCATCGCAATGATGACTAACCGACAAGTTATTATTGAGTCTTGAGATTAGTTTTTGCCTTATTGAAAATAGCTAAACCTTTCAACATATTAATAGCTTCGAAGAGTTGATTGTCGGCGATATTTTTGCTTTTGCTGTTGGCATCCCCCGTCGCTGTCTTTCCGGCGTTACCGTTGCTGAGGTGTCCTGCAAGGTCCGCCTCTTTTACACCATTATCCTCATTGATCTGAGTAATGGTAGCGCGTTCAATGATGACGTCGGGCACTATGCCCTGTGCTTGGATGGAGCGACCACTGGGGGTGTAATAGCGAGCAGTGGTGAGTTTAATACCCTTGTTTTTATCGACTGGGAAAATAGTTTGCACCGAACCTTTGCCGAAGCTGCGAGTGCCCATAATGATAGCGCGGCTATGATCTTGAAGGGCACCGGCAACAATTTCGGCTGCCGATGCCGAGCCACCGTTAATTAGCACGACAAAGGGCAGGCCCTCACTTGCATCACCAGTAGTGGCGCTAAATAGTTGATCATTGTTCTCTAACCTTCCCTTAGTGCTGACAATTGTGCCCTTATCGATTAGTGCATCAACTACGTGTACAGAGGCTTGAAGAACACCCCCTGGATTATTGCGCAGATCTAGTACAAAGCCTTTTAACTGTTTGTTCTGTAGTTTTAGTTTATTGATTTGATCCGCAAACTCTGTGCCTGTATTTGTTTGGAATTGCGAAATCCGGATGTAACCAAAGTTATCTTCAATAATCTTTGAGCGAACGCTCTTAGTTTTAATTCGATCCCGAATGATCGTTATATCAAAAGGCTGGTCACGACCTTTGCGGACAATAGTGAAGGTGATCGGCGAGCCCTTAGAACCGCGCATTAGTTTTGCGGCTTGAGTAATACTAAAGCCACGAATAGACTGACCATCGAGTTTTATAATTAAGTCCCCAGCTTCCACGCCCGCCTTTTCCGCGGGAGTTTCATCGATTGGCGTAATAACTTTTATGTAGCCATTCTCACTACCAATCTCGATACCAACACCACTAAAATGTCCTTGCGTGGTCTCTTTTAAGGAGCTGAAATGTGATCCATCGAGATAGCTGGAGTGTGGGTCGAGCTCTTGAAGCATGCCTTTTATAGCATTCTCTAGAAGCTTTTGGTCGCTGATAGGCTCTACGTAGGAGCGTCTGATCTGATCAAAAATCAAAGTAAACAGCTGAAGATCTTTGAGTGGTAGAGGCGGGTTGTCTATCACGACGGCAGCATCTAGTGAGCTGTCAGCAGTTGCGGTTTTTGGTGCTTGCTCAGCGGTGCTGGCTTGTGCGATAAAAACAGTGCTCAGCGAGATAGTTATTAACGAGCGTGCAATAAAATGCAATGGCTTTATGTTTAACTGCATAATCATCCTGTGTGTTCAAAACGTATTTAATTGCCTTTTAAAGGGTTGTACTATTTTTTCGTAGTTAGCCACGGCGATGGATTCTGAGGTTTGCCGTTGTGCCTAATCTCAAAATAGAGGCCCGCTTGGACCTGACCGCCGGAATTGCCTAATGTTGCAATAGTGTCATTACTACCCACCCAGTCTCCGGTATCCTTCAACAGGGCTTGATTGTGCGCGTAGAGGCTCATGTAACCATCGCCATGGTCAATAATCAATAATAGACCGTGACCGCCCAGGTAATCTGAGAATATCACACGTCCATGATGCACAGATACGACTGGGTCGCCATTCTTTCCCGATATAAACAAGCCTCTCCAACGCAGGCGACCATCTAATCGCGATTGCCCATAAGACTGTAGAATTCGGCCTTTGCTGGGGTAGGGCAGCCGACCTTTTAGTGTCCTGAAAGGTTCTGCATCGCTGGGTAGGACTAGTTGGCTGAGCGCTTGGGTGGCCTCTGCTAGTAGTCTTTCTAAGCGATCCTGGTCCTTGTGTAAATTAGCGAGGTCACCGCCTTTTGAACGTATTTCTAGTGTTAGTGCTGCTAGCGTTTGAAGCCTCTTAGCTTCGGTATTTTTCAAGCCTCGAAAGCGATCATTTAATTGAGCTTGCTTGTCTTTAAGACTCAAAGTACTTGCAGCAATGTCGTCTTCGCTTCTGCTGATGTCGGCAATAGTGGATCTGTAGCGATCAATTTTGTCTTTGTGAGCACCGATGATGTAGTCGTGATAGCGCAGCATGCGAGTCATCTTGGCAGGCTCTTCTTGGTTTAGGAGAAGCTTGATTTGGCTTTGCTGCCCGAGTGAATAAGCCTGCCTAATAATTTGATTAATTTGTGTCTGCTGTTCCCGCCTCGATTTTTCCAGCATAACCCTATTGGATCGAAACCGGTTCAACTCTTTTTTTCGCGAGACAATGCCTCCTCTATGGCTTTAATTTTTTTGGTATATTCGCCGATTTCTTGTTCGGAGATTCGAAGAGACTGTTGTAGTTCGTCTTTTAAAGTTTTAGTACTCAACAGCTGCTGCTGAATTTTATCAATTGTGTCCGAGAGCTCCCCGAGTTTCTTTTCATAATCCTCACCACTTTGGGCATTTGCAAAACCGCTCGTTGCGAAGTTCACCGCTATAATTAAGGCAAGCGCAAAGCCATAAAATGGCGAAGTCATAAATGTTCGTTTTTTAGGGAAGAGTCTGCAATACTTCAAGTTAGATCCTCATGTCTGTTTTATGGTGGCAGAAGATAAATGTCGAATGATGATACGTGTTGCCTAGGGGTATTTGCGCCGCTTGTCCACATTGATGTTAAAATAAGTTTACCTTGTTGCTCCAGTTATGACTACGATTATGGCTAGCTTGCATGGTATTCGTGTATAGTGCCGTTTTTATATAGGCGTGGCCTGCATATTATCTAGGGGTGTATTTGTGGAAGATGTATTTATTTTTGTTCAGGAGCAGATGTTTCTAGTCGGTGCCCTGGTGTTGTTAGTGTTTGCCTTCTACCGAAAAGAAACCGCGGCGGGCGGTGTTAAGTTATCGACCAGTCAGGTTGTACAGGCAATGAATGCTGAGACGGCGATCCTGCTAGACGTGCGTGACTCTAAAGATTTTGATCAGGGGCATGTGACCAATGCAATCAACATCCCTCACACTAAGGTTGCCGATAGCTTAAAGCAGTTAGAGAAGCATCGCGAAAAGCAAATTATCGTTACCGATAATCTTGGGCAGCATGCGGCCACAGTCAGTAAACTGTTGGCAAAAGCAGGTTTTAATATTGCGCTGATGCGTGGTGGTATGAGTGAATGGAAAGGCGACGGCCTTCCGGTGGTAAAGTAAATTATGAATACAGTAACAATATATACAACTCAGTCTTGTCCCTATTGTGTTCGCGCAAAACAATTGCTCGAGCGCAAAGGTGCAAAATACGACGAGCTGAAAGTAGATAGTAACCCTCAGTTACGTCAAGTTATGACTACAAAAAGTAATAGCCGTACCGTCCCACAAATTTGGATTGGCGACACACACATTGGCGGATGCGATGAGTTGTTTGCTCTCGAGCGAACTAAGCAACTAGACGAATTATTAAATAGATAGGAATAATCATGGCTGAGAATGAGACAAAAAACGATCAAGCTGCCGTCGAAAGCACTAAAGATCAACAGTTTTATATTCAAAAACTGTATTTGAAAGATTTATCGTTTGAGGCACCCATGGGTGCTAAAGTTTTTATTGATCAGATTCAGCCTAAAATCGATCAAGAACTGGGTACCGAGACTAAGAAAATTAATGAAAATTTGTATGAGGTTGTGCTTAAGCTAACGTTGACCGCCAAAGTTGAAGACGAAACCGCTTTTTTGATAGAGATACAACAAGCCGGTTTGTTCCAGATTTCAGGTATTGAGCAAAGCCATTTAGCGCGAGTGATGAATACCGTTTGTCCGCACATCTTATTGCCATATGCACGCGAGGCAATTGACAGCACTCTAGCAAAGGGCGGTTTCCCTGCGCTGATGTTGCCTCCCATTAATTTCGAAGCCTTATTTGCTCAGGCGATGAGCGAAAAACAAAAAGCAGCACATTGATCTTTACCGGCCAAGCCCACTTGGCCGGTAAAGACTCATCAATAGCCTTCTATACCCACTCACCGTCCGTTAGTGCCTAAGTTATTGGCGGCGACTGTTTGCGGGTTATAGGCGCAACCATCGCATAAATCCTGTGGGTTAGAACAAAGTTGGCGCGCCTTTAAAAGTGTGTGCTTAGTCATTAAGCACGCCGTAGCACAAAGTCATAACCTTCGGGTTGAGCTTGACAAGGTTTCGTAAGATAAAATCAACGAGTGCTTTACATATTGCGTTGTAATTGCCGACATTAAAGCGATGTGGGTGAAGTTTATGGTTGCCCTGTCAGTCGAGGTCCTTTCAAGATCGCGCTGTGTTAAGTTACTCGAAATAGCTATCAACTCTTTAATTCTTTTCTTGATACTAACAATTTATTTTTGTTAGCTCATCCGAAACTTAACAAGCTCTCGAGTGATGGTCGGTCAAAAGCCTCGGTTATTCAAGGCAGATGGCAGCAGATGAGAAGATTTGATGCTCTAAAAGTCCGAGGCCACAGACTCAGTACTAGGCGTTGTTGTTTTGCCAATCCCCTACCCTGTAAATTTTTAAAAGCTCCGCTGGCACAATAAGTCCTAAAATACGCTCAGGTTGTCTGCCCTTTTTCTATTAACGGCTCGTAAAAATCATCAGCGACGCTACGCCTGTAGCTTGCCGCAGTAGTTTTAGTAGCTGCGACGCAGTCACTGAATTATTACTCATCCTTTTCGGTGCCTGTAACGCTAAATCGAGGCGCTATCAGCGCCAATAATTTTTTTGTGTCCGTAATAAGGTTTAGAATCGTTTACGGAAGTCCCATTGTTTTTATCAATAAGGAATTATTATGATTGTTACCAATATAGAAGTTATACCAGGTCGGCGAGTAAGCAAGCATTTAGGGATGGTGCAGGGCAATACGGTGCGATCAAAGCATGTGGGCCGAGATTTAATGGCGAGTTTTAAAAATATTTTTGGAGGCGAACTCGTTGGCTATACCGAACTATTAACGGAGTCACGCGAAGAGGCGGTTGACCGAATGACACAGCAAGCTCATGCCATCGGCGCTAACGCTATTTTAAATGTACGTTTTTCGACGAGTTCAGTGGCTGCGGGTGCTGCTGAGTTGTTTGCCTACGGCACAGCGGTTATTCTCGAATAGATAGGAGACAATGACTATGTATGACTTAATGATTCTTTTATTGCTTTTAGTGCTGGGATATTTCTTTGGGCAAATGGCAGAAAAAAAGCATTTTCGATCAATTATAAAACGCGAAGAAGAGTACCGACAAATACTAACCTTTGCCAAGCGTTTCCCACTGACTAATGAAGGTGATCAAAAAGCTACGCTCGTCGGTGGCAATGTCGTTATCTCGGTCGATTATTTCAAGCGCTTTGTCGCTACCTTACGAAGTTTGGTGGGAGGCCGTGTTACCACCTATGAATCACTGCTCGAGCGCGCAAGGCGTGAAGCTATTTTGCGAATGAAAGCGGACGCCAGGCAAAAAGGTCTAAATACTATCGTTAATGTAAAGTTAGAAACGGCATCGATTACCAAAGGCTCTAAAAATCAAGTGGGTGCCGTCGAGGTCTATGCCTACGGCACCGGCTTATCGTCAAGCAATGATCTACTGCGTCAAAATGTTGAGACAAACGACAATGAGCGCAAGCATGGTAAATAGATAGATGGACTTTAATAATCCCAAAATACCGGAAGGCATCAACGTTACTGACGAGCATCCACTAAAAAACTTACTTTATCTAGTGTTAGGCGTTCTCGGTGTTACTGTGGTTGTCCTATTTACTTTTTATTATTCAATAGGGTATTTGGCAAAGTGGGTTCCCTTTGAGAAAGAAGTGGAGTGGGCACAGAGCATTGAGACCTCGCTCGCAGACGAAGTGAAGGAAGACCTATTGCAAGACTGGTTGTTTCCCGACGCTGCAAGAACTCCAAAACCTAATGGCCAAGATCTAATGCACATAGAAAAAACCACTGGCTATTTGCAAAATTTATCCGATCAGTTGAGCGTGGCGCAAGGTTTGCCCTCATCAATGAAAGTAACTGTGCATTATATTGATCAGCCGGTAATTAACGCCTTTGCGACAATTGGTGGGCATATTTTTATCTATCAAGGCTTAATCGATGCGGTTACCAGTGAAAATGGGCTTTCGATGGTGTTGGCCCACGAGATAGCTCATGTTAAAAATAGACATCCTATCGTTGCTTTGGGGCGTGGTCTTGGACTGGGAGTCGTGCTCTCGCTTATTGCAGGTGTTGGCAGCGACAATTTTTCGACAAACTTTGCTGGTCATATCAATGTATTAACCTCGCTAGCCTTTAGCCGCGAGCAAGAGACACAGTCAGATATTGATGCCTACAATAGCTTACTTACATATTATGGCCACGGTTTAGGTGCCACAGAACTTTTCTCGATGTTGGTTGAGTCTACTCAAGATTCGCACTTGCCTGAGCTGCTTAACTCTCATCCTCTATCTGAAAATAGAATTGAACAGCTTAATACTCTTGGCGCCGCTATTGATGTTAGCTGTGCCAAGGCAAGTCTCGGTTGCATTCTCACACCAATGCCTGCATTTGTTCAATCCTCTAAGGCCAAATAAAGTGCTGACACTCTTCAGACTTAAAGCGCGACGTTTTTGTATCGAACCATGATATTTTGTTGGCGTATAAAAAATGCGAGTATTTTTTTGAGGACAATTTTCTGATGTGTTTAAAAATGAGATTGTCGGATGGATTACCGATGTTATCTATAAGCAGTTGTTTTGCACCGAAAGACCTGCTTAAAAAACCGGAACTCTTTAATAACGTTATAACAGATAGAGCCGCTATTATTTCGAAGTTAATAATGATCGGTTATTTTAAGCGGTGGCTGCTGATCAATTAAAACGGGTGCAAGTTTTCACTTGCCATCCATCGTACGTCGGGCCTTTGGCGCCAGTGTGCATGTTTTATGTTGAATGAAAAGTTACGTGAGCGTTTTATGCCGTTGCTGCCAATCGTAAACGTTGAAGGCACGCAGTAGCAGGAGATAGGCAAGAAAGCATTAGCTGTCAGTGTCACGCTAGTGTATCTGCCACCACATCCGCCACTTTTCTGTCGCGCCTAAAAAGACTAGTTAATGGTCACTGTTGATTGAAGTGGGGGCACTCCTTAGGTCCGTTCGCTGCGCCACGTTTAGCGATGGGTTTCTCGAAGACAAGCGACAGTCTGTTCTCATTGACGGGTATGTTGAGACATGAACGATCAAAACTATGTTGCTGTAAGTAGTGAGTTCGGCTGCCAATTATTGTATAACTGATTGATAATTGTCTGACAAACTATTCTGGCGGTTCTAGCACTGTGTGGAGAGGCGAAAGCAATAGTACTAGCGCGCTTAAACTTAAAAGTCCTAACGATTGTTAGCGAGAGCCTGAGCCCTATAGCTGCGTAGCTCGAGAATGCTGATGTGGCAGGAAAAGTTCTTGCTTCAAAATTAACTCAGATGATGCGTCTAGACCACGAGAGGTATTTACCTCCACTCACTAGCGTGACGATGTTGCTGTCTGGCTGCCTATGCCTTTGGGTTAGACAATGAAGCAAGTATCGGCGCGCGTCGAGCTTGGTTGCAAATCGTTGGTCGACAACAACCTTCAACAATAGCGTCTGTTATGTCGTGAACCGTCAATATTGCGTCCTCTAAACGCCCTTTGATGACTATTTAAGGCCAGAGGTCTGCATTTATGAAGCAACTGTCAACCTATTTTTATAGAGCCTGTAGGTAACTTCACCAGCTGTTTTTTGTTGGCAAAGCTGCCACGGCGCAGGAGTTGTCAAAATACTGGTTCTAGGGCTTTCTATATAAATTAGAGCATTTGGCGCCAGCAGTCGACTGCGGTGAAGTCGGTCAATCACGCTCTCCCACAAGTTATAGGCAAACGGAGGGTCGATAAAAGCGATATCGATGGTGTGCTGCGTATACTGTTGCTTGACTAACCAAGCTATTGCATCTTGCTGAATGATAACGCCGCCGACGCTCTGGAGCCGCACACTGTTGTGTTTTAGTTGATTCACTATTAGCGGATTTTTTTCTATCATTATTGCCTGCAGTGCCCCGCGTGATAAGCATTCGAAAGACAAGGCTCCAGAGCCTGAGAAAAGGTCTAGGCAAACGCTGTCGCTTATTGCCGGTGCCAGCCAATTGAATAGAGTCTCTCGAATGCGATCACTGGTTGGCCGCAGGCCATCGGCATCAATTATCGGCAGTTTGCGACCACGCCAGCAGCCGCCAATAATGCGTAGTTGCCCCGCGCCAAGGCCTCGCTGTGGGGCTTTAGTGAGGGCGTGGCGGGGGGAATTTTTTTTGGGCAAAACAAGTCCTTTGATTCAGCTTTGGTTAAGACAATAATTCGGAGTAATGCTAGAATAACTCTTTATGTAAGCAGGATCGAGAGCTCTCCCTAATATTCATTTAGGCAGGTATGCTCTAAGCCCATTCATTGCTGGTACAAGCGGCCATCGATGGATCCCTGAGAAACGAGGCCGTATCGTGCGTTTTATAAGGCTGTCGAGCAACTTTTTAGTGGTGTTGTCGCCAATAGTTAGTATGGGGGTGCGAGCATAATTCAATTGAGTGCTCGAATTAAGCCGCGGCGGCGGTACTCTTTTCGCGAGCTCGGATTGTTGTCTAGTTAGTAATAACATTCCTGCTCCTGTGAGCGTCTCAATGTATTTGTTCCTTAAGCGCTTAAATGGATGCTCTGTCCAAATTAGCCAATATTGTTTTTGCTGAGTGTAGGTTATATCTATGTTTTTTAAACGTGCTAAGTCAAGCGAACCCAAAACCTCTGAGCCAAGCTTCGAGCCAGATGAGGCCAAATCAACTCCCCCTGAGACCTCAGCTGATGAGCCAGCGGTATCTGAGGCTAGAAGGCTTGAGCTCGAAGGCACAAAAGAATCTATTAGTTTGTTTCAACGGTTCAAGCGTGGGCTCTCGCGGACTAGCAATCAACTGGCTGAGGGTATTGGCAGTTTAGTCTTAGGTAAGAAGGAAATTGACGACGAGTTACTTGAAGATTTGGAGGCGCAGTTGTTATCGGCTGACGTCGGCTTTGACGCCACGGCTAAAATTATCGACAAATTAACACTCAGTGTTAAGCGTAAAGAACTCACCGATGGCGATGCTCTTTACACTGCGCTGCAAAGACAATTGCGCGAACTCTTAGCGCCCGTCGAGAACCCCCTGGTCGCTACCACAGGGAACCAACCTTTTGTTATTTTAGTGGTCGGGGTAAATGGAGTTGGTAAAACGACAACCATTGGCAAGCTAGCAAAACGCTTTCAAAACGAGGGCAAACAGGTCATGTTGGCTGCCGGTGATACATTTCGTGCGGCAGCGGTCGAGCAGCTCGCAGTCTGGGGCGAGCGCAATCAAGTTCCGGTTGTTGCCCAGCATACCGGTGCAGATAGTGCCTCTGTTATTTACGATGCGGTGGCGTCTGCCCAGGCAAAAAAAATTGATGTGTTAATTGCAGATACGGCGGGCCGGTTGCACAATAAAAATCATTTAATGGATGAGCTAGCCAAGGTCAAGCGAGTTATGGCTAAGCTAGATCCCGGCGCTCCCCATGAAGTGTTGCTCGTGCTAGACGCGGGAACAGGACAAAACGCCCTCAACCAAACACAGCAATTTATTGATGCGGCAGGTGTGACCGGTATTGTCTTGACCAAGTTAGACGGCACCGCTAAAGGGGGAGTTATTTTTGCGTTGAGTGAACGCTTTGGCCTGCCCGTCAGATTCATCGGTGTTGGTGAGGGTATTGACGATCTTCAACCCTTTTCTGCCTCAACATTTGTCGACGCACTGTTTAATGTGAATGCTGATAAATAACACGAGTTTTGAAGATGACTTATCACTCGTAGCCGGATTCAAGCAGCCATTATTGATTAGCAACCATGTATTTGTTCTATGATTTATTTTGATAACATCAGTAAGCGCTACGAGGCTGGCCACGAGGCACTACTTAACGTAAGTTTTGAGTTGGATGCGGGAGCCATGGCGTTTTTGACGGGGCATTCGGGCGCTGGTAAAAGTACTCTGCTAAAACTAATTATGCTGATCGAGCGTCCCTCGAGAGGTAAGGTGTTAATTGGAGGTAAAAATTTAGCACAGGTGAGCGCCTCACAAATTCCTTACTTACGTCGTCAAATAGGTGTTGTGTTTCAAAACCATCAGCTATTATTTGACCGCTCTGTTTACGACAATGTGGCTCTGCCACTCCAAATCTCTGGGATGCCATTCAAAGAGCAGGGGCGACGTGTGCGCGCGGCTTTAGACAAGGTGGGCTTATTGAAGAAAGAGAAGAGTAACCCATTGGCGCTTTCAGGTGGTGAGCAACAGCGTGTGGGCGTTGCCCGAGCTGTTGTCAACAAGCCGGCTATATTGCTGGCCGATGAACCCACGGGAAATCTTGACCCCGAGTTGTCAGCTGAAATTATGCAATTGTTTCAAGACTTCAAAAGTGTTGGCGCCTCAGTCTTAATTGCTACCCATGATATCACCTTGATCAACTCAATGAGCTGCCCAATTATGGAGCTTTCGCAGGGAAGGCTCGTGCGTAATGAGATGGCATCAAGCTTGAGTGACGCTGGGGAAGCAGATTGATGGCTAAGCGAGAATCGATAAGGTTAGCAGCGACCAGCGCTAAGAAAAATGCCCAGGATAGCGCATTACATAAAAAAAACTCTGGAGCAAAAATATCCAAAGTTTCTAGAGTTTCAGGTGCGAATTTATTGCAGGCATGGTGGCGACATCACCAGAGCTCCTGCCGAGACAGTCTATATCGGTCG
Organism: Pseudohongiellaceae bacterium; assembly: GCA_047638515.1. Classification (GTDB taxonomy): domain Bacteria; phylum Pseudomonadota; class Gammaproteobacteria; order Pseudomonadales; family Cellvibrionaceae; genus CANLBN01. The sequence continues at coordinate 2,167 of JBLIME010000060.1, read as the reverse complement.
TTGCAGACACCCGTGCAAACACTGTTAACGTGTCTAGTCATTGCGATTGCGATCGCTCTGCCTATGGGGTTATTTTTAAGCTTGCAAAACGCCCAACAATTGGGTGAAAGCTGGCAAGATAGTGCGCAGATGTCGGCTTTTTTAAAGCGTGGGGCTAAGCCCTTAGCGATAGACCAATTAAAGGCAAGCCTTGAACGAGACGCTGCTATTCAATCTATCGAGGTTATTAATCCTGCTAAAGCCTTGTCGGAGTTTCAGCGCTATTCAGGACTCGGGAGTATATTGTTGGAGTTAGATGAAAATCCTCTGCCAACGGTTTTTATTGTTCAGCCTATGAGCACTATTAAGGATCCTGAGCAATTGTTGGCTTTACAAAAAGCGATCGCATTGAGTCCTCTGGTCGAAACTGTCCAACTAGATTTAGGGTGGTTACGGAGATTGAACGAACTGTTAATCTTGGGCGAACGCTTCGTTATTGCTCTGGCCAGTTTATTAGTTGTCGGTGTCTTGTTAATTATTGGTAATACTTTGCGCCTTGCTATTGCAAGTCGTCGAGAAGAAATTGTTGTTACCAAAATGGTTGGAGGTACTAATGGTTTTGTACGTCGCCCTTTTTTATATACCGGTTTTTGGTATGGTCTTGGAGGTGGTATCTTAGCAATTATATTGCTCATTATTGTCGGCTTTTGGATGGCTCAGCCGATTAACAACCTGATCAATCTTTACGAGAGTCAGTATGCTCTGAAGGGTTTGGGCTTTGGTACGATTTCTGCATTATTGTTTGGCAGTGCATTTTTAGGCTGGCTAAGTGCCTGGGTGGCAGTCACCCGACATTTACGTCAAATTGAGCCCGTTTAAAGAGACGTTACCCAAAGTCAGTGACGCTTAATTGATAGCGTGTCTAGCCGCTGTAAGCACCTTAGCTAGTCACGGCAACTGAATCGGTGATCAGCGTTATTACAGTCGTCGTATATAATTTAAAGAATATTATTTATAGAACTTAAGTCATTGTTTTATATATATGTTTTGACGGGTTGAACTTTTCGTGAAGTTGGCTCTCTATAGAAGAGCATGCTAAAATAGTTCAACTACGCTAAATGATTGTTTATAACGGAGAAATAAATGGGAACCAGCTTACAGCCCGTTGATATACTTGCGCCAGGTGCAAATATTAATGCTTATATGCAGGCGGTTAATAGCTTTCCAATACTTTCAGTAGATGAAGAAAAACGCCTAGGTGAGCGTCTTTATTACGAAGAAGATGTAGGTGCCGCCCGTCAGTTAGTGATGGCACATTTACGCTTTGTGGTTCACATTGCCAAGTCGTACTCTGGTTATGGCTTGTCTCAGTCAGACTTGATTCAGGAAGGTAATGTTGGTTTGATGAAAGCGGTAAAGCGCTTTAATCCTGAAAAAGGTGTGCGCTTAGTATCGTTTGCGGTACATTGGATCAAAGCTGAAATGCACGAATTTATTTTGCGCAACTGGCGCATTGTCAAGGTTGCAACCACTAAAGCTCAGCGCAAATTATTTTTTAATTTGCGCGGCCAAAAAAAACGCCTGGGTTGGTTGACTCACGACGAAGCTAAGGCCGTCGCTGAGGACCTTAACGTCGAAGTTAAGCATGTACAGCAGATGGAAGGGCGATTATCGTCCTACGACGCCTCATTCGATGCTGGTACCGACGAAGACGACGAGTCTGCCTATCTGGCGCCGGCTAATTATTTGGAGGATCATCGCTACAATCCGGCCACCGAAGCGGAGGCTGCAGATTGGACCACCGACAATGTTTCTCGCCTTCACGATGCTCTAAAAGATCTGGATGAGCGCAGTCAGGTGATTATTCAGCGTCGTTGGCTCAACGATGATAAGTCTACCCTGCACGAGTTGGCTGACGAGTTTAGTGTTTCAGCTGAACGTATTCGTCAGCTTGAGAAAAATGCAATGAAAAAAGTACGTACGGTAATGGGTGAATAGACCCTGGCACCGGCGTTCGTTTTTAAAAAAGGCTGCTAAATTGCAGCCTTTTTTATTGATAATAGATTAGTAATAGTTTATTTATAGCAGCGGTTAAATTTTAGGTGCTGACTTTTAGATAGCGAGTTTATGCTTATGGTTAAGTCTTGGTTGATAGTGATCGCCTTAAGTGGGGTTTTGAGTGTGGCTC
>JBLIME010000059.1:0-13104 GCA_047638515.1 Pseudohongiellaceae bacterium | reverse complement strand
CGGGAGCGCCCGTTCTTGCCGAAATAACCATAATCGCGAAAGCAACCATGAAGAGTAGAAAGATTTTGCCATCGTCACCAATACCGAAAATGGTCAGAATCAGTGGTGCCCAAGCGAGTGGGGGTACAGGGCGATAAAGTTCAATAAGAGGATCAAAAAATCCCTTGCAGAATCGGGATAAACCCATAAACAAACCCAGTGGCACTCCCAGAATAATACCAAAAAATAGACCTGCTAATACCCGCAGCAATGAATCCCATACATGACCTGATGGTACTGGAATTGAGAACGAGTCAAAATCACCGGTAACAAAGTTATAAACATTGCTTTTGAGATTGTCGTTGGTTAAGCCCGATTCGGTATGGCGAGGATAGTCTCCAGGCACTAAGTCAGCAATAAAATCAGGAACAATAAACCCAACCATTTCGCCGAAGGGTTTCATTCTATACCAAAGCAGAGGATGCCCTTTGTAACCAATTTTAGGATCGGCTATTCGCGCAAAAGTCCCCAGTGTGTCCGCCGGCTTCGGTAGCCAACGACCAGAGCCCTGCTCGCTGCAAGTGCTAGAGCCGGCTTCGATACGTCCACCGGGCATTAACCACGTATTAACGAATGCCATGCCGCCTTGCTGCGAAAGCTGCTCTGTGTCAAGTGAGTTAAGTGCGGCTTCAATACCCATTAAGGCGTTCGGTGGAAAGATAAGACCGTCATCGATGCGTCTCAATACCCGAGTCAACACTTTAGAGAAATCATCGCGCTCATCGATTTCGGCTTGGCTTAAGCCCAAATTATCGTCTGTTAGTTGGTTAAATTTTTTGAGCTGGCTTTTTTGTAACTCTATCTGTTCTAAAAAATAAGCGCTGGTATTTCTAATGTCACTGAAGTCACTTGAAATTTCTTTCATTACCTCAGCGGCAGCATCGAACTTATAACCGCGAGCACTCGCTGGATGAATGGGTATTTCGTTGCGAGCATCACCCCAAGGCCCTTGGTTTGCAGCCAACTCTATTTGTTCAGCAGTGGGTCTGCCGGGATAAGTCATATCGGCTAAATTGGCCGTTAACTGATTGATTCTCTGCTCAATGTTGGCGATCTGTCGCGTCGTCGTTGAATCTAGGTATTGTTCGGATGCGAGACTATTCATGGTGCTGCGCATCGAGGTGATAATTAACAACGCATGTGCTGTTTTCTCGGTATTCAAGCCTAGAGAGCCAATTTGCGTCTCTAATCCGTCTAGTTGTGCGGCTTCTCGGTTTAATAATCTAGTGCCGCGCAAATAAGCATCATCAATGGGAAAGACGGAGCGAATCGGATTAACGGCATAATCTAATTTTGCAATCTGGCAAAGCTCATTGGCAGATTGAGGGTAAAACGCACGCGCAGTGTCCCAAGAGAAATAGAACCAAGCAATTAAAATAAAACTGACACCGGTGACAATCCAGTGCCAACCACCTAACGCTCGTGCGGGGTTACCAAAGACCGCGTCTGTTTTTTCAACACGAATTAATTTTCGACCATAAACTATGGCAACTACACAAGCGATCAGCAGTGCTACAAATAGCAAGCCGACAATTAAGCCACGATATTCAATCATAATTACACCTGCCCCATTATTTCTTCTTCCATATTCCAGATCATAGTGAGAATCTCCTCACGCTTCTCACCAAACTCCTGGGTGCCCTTGATCTCCCGGAGATCTTGCGTCAATCCTTGTTCCGCGAAGGGTAGGTGATATTCTTTATGGAGTCGTCCAGGTCTCGGTGCCATTACAATCAGCCGCTCGCCCAGTAATAGCGCCTCTTCAACTGAATGGGTGATTATCATGATAGTTTTACCTGTCTCTTTCCAAATTTTCAACACTAGCGATTGCATTTTTTCACGAGTCAATGCGTCGAGAGCGCCCAGTGGTTCATCCATCAAAATCAGATCTGGGTCATTAATTAAACAGCGCGCTAGCGCAATGCGCTGTTGCATACCGCCCGATAATTGATAGGTGGGGACGTGTCCAAATCCTGCTAAACCGACGATCTCTAGCCATTCATCGACTTTCTTTTTAATCGTTGCAGCATCTGTTTTTTTTATTTCTAATCCAAAAGCTACATTTTCGGCAACTGTTAACCATTCAAACAAAGCGCCCTGCTGAAAGACCATGCCGCGGTTGACACCCGGGCCGACGATTTCTTCTCCGTCGAGCTTTAGGCTGCCACCAGTAGGTCTTATGAAGCCTGCAATTATGTTGAGCAAGGTTGTTTTGCCGCAACCCGAGGGGCCAAGAACGGATAACAACTCGCCTTGTTTTAGCGTGAAGCTAACATCCTTGAGGGCGTGCACCGTGCCACCTGTCGTGACGTTAAATACCATGTTGAGGTTATCTGAAACGAGATCGGTCATAAATTACCTTGAGATGTGTGGTCTTCTGGAACCCAATATACTGCTTAGGATTTTAATTATTATTTTTCATCATTTAAAATAAAAGGCAGGTGCAATTGCTGCAGTCTGCCTTCGTTGCTCTATAACTAGTTATTTTAGAAAAGAGGTGTCGACAGCGGGGCTGTAGTCAGCTTTTGCGGGTGCATTTTCTGTCGCAAACATATTGCCCATAAAAGGTAGCATTTCCGCAACGCGGCCATCGCTACCAAAATATGCGGCTAACTGCTCATCGACAGTGGGGAAAGCAAAACCAGACATCTGTGCTTTAGTTTTATCGATAGTTAAGCCAGCATCGTCGGCAATCACATTAAGTTTAGCTGGATCTTTTGCAAATTGTGCATTGGCTTCTTCTGTCACTTCTAAGAACAGACGTAAAGCTTCTGGCTTTTCTTGAGCAAACTTTTCAGTGACAGAAATAATATCAAAGCTTGAAATGCCTGCTGCTTTTTTCTCTGGTACGGTCAGCATTGGCTCGCCCACTTCTTTCATTTTAGAAAGCGAGTTTTCGCCATAGCCACAGGCCATTGCGACAGCACCGTCTACAAGTGATACCGCAGCATCAGCTGGCTCTTGATCAACGATGGTCACCTTGCTTAGATCAACACCTAGGTGCCCCATAGTTACACGAAAGCCAAAGTCAGCCATCGTGTTTAACGGTACAGCCACAGACTGACCTTCGAGTTCATAAGCATTGGCTTTTGTAATGCCGCTTTTTTTGCTGATAATACAATCATCTGCAGCACCATAAGCAACTGCAATGGCTACCATTTTTATAGGCGCATTAGCATTAATAGCATTAACAAAAGGTGCGAGGCCTTGGCTATAAGCAATATCGATATCGCCGGCAAGCATGGCTTCGGTCATTGCACCGCCGCTGGCGAAGTTGATCCAGTTAATTTTTTCACCAATGGCTTCGTCATAAACTTTTTCAACTTTAGCAATTTGGTTAGGTGTAGCCCACTCAAGAAAATAAGCGACATTGACATCTGCTACAGCAGAAGATGCCATGGCACCAGTAAGAGCAACAGTAGATGCAAATTTTAAGATATTTTTAATTGATTTCATTTTGGTTAAAGCCTCTGTGAATTATTATTGTGAAAAAATATTTTGTGATGTTGATATTTGTTATATGGCCAGTTATTCACCACTCAGATTGTTGTTGCTGTGACATTGAATATCTAATACTGGTTTGTAAGACCCTTGTACATACCCGATGAGCCGGATAATCAATTTTTATTATAAATACATATGCTGACTATACAATATCTAATCTGTTGTTGAAGGTCACAGTTGAGCTGTGGTCATTGGTCCAAAACTAATATATTTACAATCCTTATTTTAGTGCTAGAAAATATGAATGACCCAAATTGGGTCGCGTACGTAAAAAGGTTGAAAAAACATGACGCCAAATTACTCTAAATCAAACCTATGGGTCAAAAAAACAGCAATATGCGGCTAAATTTTATCCGCCATTGTCGTCAATATACTGTGTTTATAGTTTTTGAACGGGTATAAATTGTCACTAACGCCCATTAAAAGTGCGCGAAAAATAGTGTGGATGCTGGCTCAGTTGCTTTCATTGATCGATTTATGCCGAAAAATTATTTCATTTATTTACAGTTACTGAGCTTAACGTCAGGTTTTTGTCGCTGAAACCTGTGGAAAAATAAAATCACAGGTTCAGGTTTAAGAGGTTTGAGCGTTTGTTGGGGCTTTAAGGGAATGCTTGGTGCTGGTTAAAAGGCATTGACAAAGCTTGGTTTTGTCAGCAATATTCGCGTGAAATTTAGCGAGTTAATTTCATTTTTCAGTGATGCGTTGAAATTTTTAGTTATTTATCCGTCAGTTATTCGCCTAAGAGAATGGGATTGTTATGAAGATATTGGTTGGTGTTAAGCGCGTGGTCGACGCCTATATAAAAGTTCGCATCAAAGCTGATCACTCAGCCATTGATATCGATAAGTTAAAAATGGTTGTCAATCCATTTTGCGAAATTGCGATCGAGGAGGCTTTGCGTCTGAAGGAGTCGGGTGTAGCTAGCGAGGTCATCGCCGTTAGTGTAGGACCCGGGAGCTGCCAAGAGCAACTGAGAACGGCATTGGCTCTAGGAGCTGATCGTGCAATACATTTAGCGACAGATGAGATCGCACAACCATTGGCTATTGCTAAATTATTTAATGTCCTTATCGACAAAGAAAAGCCTGGTTTAGTTATTTTCGGCAAGCAGTCTATCGACGGTGATAACAACCAGACCGGTCAGATGCTAGCGGCTTTATCGGGACTTCCGCAGGGGACATTTGCATCTGAGTTAGTCTTTGAGGGCGATGAGGTGATAGTGACACGCGAAGTTGATACAGGTTTACAAAAAATAGCTTTAAAGCTTCCCGCCCTCATTACTGCTGACTTACGCTTAAACGAGCCACGGTACGTCTCTCTGCCCAATTTAATGAAAGCAAAGCGCAAACCCATTGAAACAATCGCAGTCGCTGATCTGGGTGTTGATATTACGCCTAGGCTATCCACGGTCACTATGCTTAATCCACCTGAGCGCAGCGCGGGTGAAAAAGTGAATAGTATTGCTGAACTGATCGAGAAGTTACAAACAGAAGGGGCCATATAATGAGCATTCTTGTCATAGCAGAACACAATAACGAAGAGCTACAAGCGGCAACAGCTAATGCTCTATCGGCGGCTAAGCTCCTCTCTGAGAAGACTGGTTTTAAAGTCTGTCTATTGATAGCAGGCTATAAATGCGCCGGTGTTGCCGCAACTGCTGCCGCTATTGCGGGTGTCGACAAGGTTTTATTGGCCGATTGCCCCGCGCTAGAAAATCAACTAGCAGAAAACTTAGCGCCTTATATTGTAGCTCTCGTGAACCAGAAATCATTCAGCTACGTCATGGCTCCCGCAACTACAACCGCTAAAAATGTATTGCCAAGAACGGCCGCGTTACTCGACGTTGCACAAATTTCTGACGTTATCGATATTGTTGACGGCGATAACTTTGTGCGTCCAATTTATGCGGGTAGCGCACTGGAGACACTAAAAAGTAGTGATGCAATTAAGATCATGACAATTCGTGCCTCAGCCTTTGATGCGGTTGAATTAACCGGTGGTGAGGCTTCGGTGGAGAACTTGCCGGCAGCAGCCGATATGGGTCTGTCACGCTTTATTAGTGAAAGTGTTATAGCGTCCGACCGCCCTGAGCTGAGCAATGCACGTATCGTTATCTCTGGCGGTCGCGGTATGCAGTCAGGTGATAATTTTACTCTGCTAGAAGTAATCGCCGATAAACTCGGTGCCGCTATCGGTGCCTCGCGCGCGGCGGTAGACGCGGGCTACGTCTCTAATGACATGCAGGTGGGTCAAACGGGTAAGATTATCGCACCGGATCTTTACATCGCTGTGGGTATCTCAGGCGCAATACAGCATCTGGCAGGGATGAAAGACTCAAAAATTATCGTTGCTATCAATAAGGATGAAGATGCGGCCATATTTAATGTTGCTGATTTTGGTCTTGTTGCCGATTTATTCGAGGCTTTGCCGGAGCTCGAATCACAGCTATAGGGCCTGTTTTTATCATAGAGATCCACACCTTAGCCACACATCGTTATTATGGAAATAAAAGAATAGTGCTGCCCAACGCGGTGAAGCACTCCTCACTGGAGCACATTTAGTATTATGCAAACATACCGTTTGATCTTAGACTGTCCTGACCAGACTGGAATTGTCTCTAAAGTAGGGGGTCTGATTACTGACAATGGCGGCTGGATCTCAGCTGCATCACAACACTCGGATCTTGACAGTAAGCGTTTCTTCTCTCGCCTAGAGGTCAAGGCGGATTCATTGGCTTTTGGTGTCGATGTGTTGCGTGAAAAGTTTCAGCCATTAGTTGATGAATTAACGCTTAATTTGCGTATTGTCGACAGTGATAAGCCTAAACGCGTTATTTTAATGGTTAGCAAAGGCTCGCATTGCTTGTCAGATCTATTGGACCGCTGGAAGAGTGGCGATATTAACTGCGATATCCCCTGCATTATTTCTAATCACGAGGATCTACGTGGTTTGGCCGAATTTTACGGTATCCCCTACCATCACGTCATCATTGAGAAAGATAATAAAGCTTGTGGCTTTGCCGAAGTTGAGCGTTTAGTCGATAGCTACAACACAGACTGTATTGTGCTCGCTCGCTATATGCAAATATTTCCCCAGGTTTTGTGTGAAAAATATCGTCATCAAGTAATCAATATCCACCACAGTTTTTTACCATCTTTTATTGGTGGGCAACCTTATCATCAAGCATCGCGCCGTGGTGTCAAACTCATCGGTGCAACATGTCACTACGTGACAGAGCAATTAGACGAGGGCCCGATCATCGATCAGGACGTTGTTCGAGTCAATCACACTGATAGTGTCGAAGATCTTGTGCGGCTCGGTAAAGATGTTGAAAAAGTTGTTTTGGCCCGAGGGCTCCGCGCTCATCTCGAAGATCAGGTCTTAGTTCATAGAAACAGAACAATTGTTTTTAATTAACTATATCATCAATAAAACGTCAAACATCTGCACTTAATGCTGACCAATAATTGATTTGGAGTCTTATTTATGTCGAAACAGCTACCGTCATCGGCTCAGGTTGTTATCGTCGGTGGCGGTGTCATTGGCTGTAGTATTGCCTATCATTTAACAAAGCTAGGTATAACAGATGTTGTCTTGCTAGAGCGCAAAGCCCTTACTTGTGGGACAACTTGGCACGCTGCTGGTTTGGTGCCTACACTTCGCGCCAGCTATAATATGTCAATGTTAGCCAATTATAGTGCAAGCTTGTACGCCCAATTAGAGGCCGAGACAGGTCAGGCAACTGGTTTTGTTCGCAATGGTTCCTTAACTGTAGCCACTAACAAAGAGCGCTTAGCCGAATTAAAACGCGGTGCATCTATGGCAAAAGTGGCTGGCTTCCCCTGTGATGTGATTAGTCCTGATGCCGCCAAAGAAATGTGGCCGTTGTTAAATATTGATGATGTTATTGGTGCTATTCATCTTCCCATGGACGGTATGGTAAACCCTGTTGACTTAACGCAAGCCTTAGCAAAAGGCGCGCGAATGGGCGGCGCTAAAATTTTTGAAAACACAAAAGTTTTGGATATAAAAAAACACGATGGAAAAGTTTCAGGCGTTGTTACTGAAAATGGTGATATCGATGCCGAGTATGTGGTTAATTGTGCTGGTATGTGGGCTCGTGAATTTGGTCGTAAAGCCGGCGTAAATGTTCCTCTTCACGCCGCCGAGCACTTTTATGTTGTAACAGAAAAAATGCCAGACCTCACTCCTGATTTACCCACCATGCGCGACATGGATGGCTATTGCTATTTTAAGCCCGACGCTGGTAAGTTATTAATTGGCATGTTCGAGCCGGGTGCAAAACCTTGGGGAATGGAGGGTATACCCGAAGAGTTTTGCTTCGATGAATTACCCGAAGATTTTGATCATCTTGAGCCTTATCTAGAAGCTGCAATGCATCGCTTGCCCATACTGGAGCGCACCGGCTTGCAGGTGTTTTTTAATGGTCCCGAATCGTTTACACCCGACGATCGTTACCAGTTGGGGGAGGCGCCTGAATTAAAAAATTATTTTGTTGCTGCCGGTTTTAATTCCGTCGGCATTCAATCGGCAGGTGGTGCCGGCAAAGTGCTAGCGCAATGGATACAAAAAGGACACTCTCCTGGCGATTTATGGGATGTAGATATTCGTCGCAACATGCCCTTTCAAGGTAATGCACGCTATTTATATGAGCGCACTACCGAGTCCTTAGGTTTGTTGTATGAGACACATTATCCGTTTAAGCAATTTAACACAGCACGCGGTGTAAGACGTTCAGTGCTTCACGATAAACTTGCCTCCCTAGGTGCGGTTTTTGGTGTTGATAATGGTTGGGAGCGCGCCAATTGGTTTGCCACTGCCGGCCAAAAACCGGTGTATGAGTATTCTTTTGGCCGCCAAAATTGGTTCGACAATAATAAATCTGAGCACGAAGCTGTTCGTCATGGGGTGGGGGTGATTGACCAGAGCTCTTTTTGTAAATATCAAGTTGAAGGTCCTGATGCTGAAAAATTTTTAAACAGAATATGTTCAAATAATATTGCGGTTAATGTGGGAAAAATGGTTTACACGCAGTGGCTTAATGAGCGCGGTGGTATCGAAGCCGACGTGACGGTCACGCGTATTGCTACAGATAAATATTTAATTATTTCCGGTGTGGCCACACAGACTCGCGACATGGATTGGTTACATCGAAATAAAGCGGATGATCGCGTCTACCTCAACGACATTACCTCTGCCATGGCGGTAGTAACCTTAATGGGTCCGCGTGCTCGAGACACGCTAAATAAACTGACTACCGCCGATATATCTCACGAAGGCTTTCCTTTTGCCACATCAAAAGAAATTGATTGTCATTATGCAACGGTGCGTGCATCACGCATTACCTATGTTGGCGAATTGGGGTGGGAGCTTTATATTGCGACTGAATATGCACCCAGTGTCTTTGATGCAATTTTAGTCGCCGGTGAGGAATTTGGACTAAAACCCTATGGCTATCACACGATGAACTCTCTGCGTATAGAAAAGTGTTATCGCCACTGGGGCCACGATATTACCGATGAAGATACACCGTTAGAAGCCGGTCTCAGTTTCGCATCTGACTTTGAGAAACCAAATGGTTTTATTGGTAAAGCAGCATTGCTCGCACAAAAGTCTCGAGGTTTGTTGCGCAAACGTTTTGTTGCCTTTGTATTTGAAAACCCAGAACCTCTGTGCTACCACGAGGAGCCTATCTACGCCAATGGCAAAATCGTTGGGCGAACCACTGCGGGCATGTTTGGCCACTCTGTCGGAGCCACTATCGCCATGGGTTATATCAATTACGATGGCGGCATTAACAAAGAGTGGTTAGATAGAACTGACTTTGAGATTGAAGTCGAATGCGTTCGTTACAAAGTGCGGCCCTATCTTCGGTCGATTTATGATCCGGCCATGGAAAAAATTAAATGTTAACGGTGTTGTTAGTGTAAGGCGGGTAAATTTTTTCAAGTTGTCGGTCTCAATCGGCTTAAACCGAAGCCGTTAGTTTAGCCGCATTCAATGTTAAAGAAAGCAATTTAAGTCCAGTAACTTCAGTCCAATAACTTCAGTCTAATAACTTTAATGCATTATTAAATGAGATATATAAATGATAGCCCTTAGTCTTGACGGAAAAGCACTAGTAAAACAAAGAGAAGTAGCGTTAGCCGCTGCGGTTAACGAACTTGTCAATATTCAAGGCTTTCCGCGACCAATTCTGGCGACTATCCTAGTCGGTAGCGACCCTGCATCTGCCACTTATGTGCAAATGAAAGGGGCCGCTTGTCGTCGTATAGGAATGGATTCAATCAAAGTAGAAATGAGTGAGAATACGACTACTCAACAGCTTTTAGCTAAAATTAATGAGCTTAATGCCAACCCTGATGTACACGGTATTTTATTACAGCATCCAGTCCCCCCACAGATCAACGAGCGTCAATGCTTTGATGCGATAGCGATCGCAAAAGATGTCGACGGAGTGACAACCAAGGGCTATGGTTTAATGGCGATGGGTGAGGCAGCCTATGGTTCGGCAACACCGGCTGGAATTATGCACATTCTTGAACACTATAAGGTAGAGCTTAATGGTAAGCATGCTGTGGTGGTAGGGCGCAGTCCTATCTTAGGTAAACCGATGGCTGCGATGCTCTTAAATGCCAATTGTACCGTCACTATTTGCCACTCGCGCACGCAAGACCTCGCTCAACATATTCGCCAAGCTGATATTTTGGTGGGTGCCGTGGGCCGCCCCGAATTTATCAAAGCACAATGGATTAAAGATGGTGCGGTTGTTGTCGATGCGGGCTTTCATCCTGGAGGTCTAGGTGATATCGATAAAACTGGGCTCGACAGTCGCGTTGCTGCGTTAACCCCTGTTCCAGGGGGGGTGGGTCCAATGACCATTAATACTCTGATCAGTCAAACTTTGGATGCCGCTATTAAAGCGTCTCTATAGTTTTCACTCTTATTAATCGTGTTCGAGTTATATTTTATTTTGCTTGTTTTTAACAAACACACAAGGTTATTTGCATGCTTCAACTAACTAATTCTGTATTTACAGATATAGATAAAAACAAAGTCCGTATTGGGCTACAAATTCGCGATTTGCGAAAAGCAAAAGGTATTACACTTTCTGCTATCGCTGAAAAAATTAGCCGGTCTGTCGGCTATGTCAGTCAAGTCGAGCGCGGTGTCTCATCACTTTCTATATCGGTACTGCAGGCAATAAGTGAAGTTTTAGGTGTGCAGATCACCTGGTTTTTTCATACGGAAAATCAACAACAAATTGATGAAGTGAATTATGTGGTCAGACATAATTCAAGACGCACACTAGGTTTTGCTGACACAGGTATTCGGGAAGAGCTGTTATCACCCATGTTAAGTGGTGACTTAATAATGGTATTAACTACCTTTCCACCGGGGGTAGCAACTAGCAAAGAACCGCGTATTCGGAAAGGCCAGGAGGCCGGAGTCTTGCAGTCCGGAGAGCTAGAGTTAACTATTGGCGATAAGTTTTTTATTTTGGGCAAGGGCGATAGTTTTTCAATCGTCGGTGACGAGCCTCATGTGGTGAGAAATTCTTCTCTCGATGAAGACGCTGTAGTCCTCTGGGTGATGGGTTCACCGGGCTATTAGATTTATTGATTGGCTTTCTTCGTTTTTTTTACGCATTTAACACAATCTGCTAAGTAAATGAGACGGTAATGATCATTATATGTATTTTTGCATTGATTTAATCTTTAGAGATTGATAATGTATAAAAATGTATTTTGTGGTTTCCGTAATATTAATAATAAGAATTAATTGGTGTATCAATTATGTCTACTGAAATTTATGACTATATTGTCGTGGGGGCGGGCTCATCTGGTTGCGTAATGGCTAACCGCCTATCTGAAGACTCAAACAAAAAAGTGTTGTTGTTAGAGGCGGGCGGTAAAGATAGTAATCCTTGGATTCATGTACCTATCGGCTACTTTAAAATGATGCATAACCCGAAAGCCGACTGGTGCTACAACACCGAGAAAGATCCAGGTTTAAATGGTCGCAGTCTGCAGTGGCCGCGGGGTAAAATTCTTGGCGGTTCAAGCTCACTCAACGGCCTCTTATATGTTCGCGGTCAGGCAGAAGATTACGATAATTGGGTTAAGCTAGGCAATAAAGGTTGGTCTTATGATGAGCTCCTACCTTATTTTAAAAAATCTGAGGATAACGAGCGCGGCGCCGATGACTATCACGGCGCTGGTGGTCCACTGAGCGTGTCTAATATACGCGTGAAACGGAAAATTTGTGAACTGTTCATTGATGCTGCAGAACAAGTTGGGATCCCGCGTACCAATGACTTTAATGGTAAAGATCAGGAGGGTGTGGGTTATTTTCAATTGACGATCACCCAAAGAGGTACGCGCTGTAGCACTGCTGTCGGCTTTTTAAAACCAGTTCTGCACAGACCCAACCTAAATGTCATCACTAAGGCGCTGGTGCACAAGATTAACTTCACGGGCAAGCGAGCCACCGGCGTTACCTACTCGTTGAACGGCGTAGCGCACACGGCTGAGTGCTCTGGCGAGGTAGTACTTTCTGCGGGAGCAATTGGCTCACCTCAGTTATTAATGCTATCTGGAGTCGGTGACAAAAGCGAACTTAAGAAGCATAAGATTGATCTTGTTCAACACGCACCAGGTGTGGGTAAGAATTTACAGGATCATTTGCAAATACGCACTATTTACAAAGTCAATAAGCCGTTAACGCTCAACGATGAGTTACGTAACCCCTTTCGTAAAATAATGATGGGGATCGAATATGCGTTGTTTAGAACGGGCCCGTTAACCATGGCCGCAAGTCAAGTTGCAATTTTCACAAAAAGTCGAGACAACCTAAAACGACCAGATATTCAATATCACCTTCAGCCACTTAGTGCAGATAAACCCGCTGACGGCACCCATAAATTTTCAGCATTTACCGCCTCAGTGTGCCAGCTGCGGCCAACGAGTACTGGCACTGTAGAGCTAAAGTCCGCCGATCCGGCCGAGTATCCAGCGATTCACCCTAATTATTTGGCTACTGAGCTCGATCGACAAACGGCTATTGACGCTATTAAGCACGTCCGCAAAATCGTTAATGCGCCGGCACTTAAACCATTAATTGCCGAGGAACATGAGCCCGGTATTCAGCATCAAACCGACGAGGAGTTGCTTGAATATGCGCGCAACCGAGCGACAACTATTTATCATCCAACAGGCACCTGTAAAATGGGTCCTGAAACTGATGAGATGAATGTTGTCGACGCGAGACTTCGAGTTTATGGTCTGGAGGGCCTGCGTGTAGTGGACTGTTCAATTATGCCAGAAATTGTTTCTGGCAATACTAATGCGCCGGCGATAATGATTGCAGAAAAGGCTGCGGACATGATGAAGCAGGACATGTGTTGAGAGGGGGGGGGGTTGTTTGACTTCAGGTTTATTATTTTCCAGCCTATAAAGCCTCAGTGGACAGTTACCTGTAGAGGCTTTAAGAGGCTGAAAACTTTAATCAGGTCTAAGCATTAAACACTAATCATTC
>JBLIME010000058.1:0-13141 GCA_047638515.1 Pseudohongiellaceae bacterium | reverse complement strand
CAAACTGCTGGAGCTGCGCCGAACAAGTAAAGAAGCAACCAAAAGTTGCGCCTAAAGTTACGAATTAATTTTAGGTACCCGTCAGTCTTGAAGTTAACAAGCGGTAAACTACTAGCGTCAGTCCTGTGTAAAAACTCCCACAAATCATCAGACACTGAAAAATTAAAGTGAATGCCGGCAATAGTCTGCATAGAGCGCCCATAGCGATGTCCAAGACCTAGCCGATAGATACTTTTCATGCGGCCACTATTTGAGTCGCCGTACTGTGCAATTGGGACGTCATCATCGTTGAGTATGCAGGGCATGCTGTTAACCCATAATGACTCGTCGCCAATATGTTGATAGGTGAAGGTATGCAAATCTTCAAGCGTATTGATGATGTGGTTAATGTTTTTTTCGGGCGGTGTAATAAATTCAAGCAGAGCTTCGCTGTAGTCCGTGGTGATGTGTGGATGGGTTAACGCGGCACCTAGAGCTTTTGGGTGTGTGGTTCTGGATAAAGTGCCCTGCCGATTAACACGTAAACTTTCCTTTTCCACACCGCGCGTTAAGTCGGCTAAACCCGCTAAATTCTTTGCTGTTTTAAGTTGATCGAGACGCTCTGAAAGTACTGGCATTAAAGGCTCCTTGGAAGCGCTTTTGGTAGGCTTTGTATCATCATTCTGTAATTAAGTTTTTAAGGCTAGTTAAATAGCTGTGAGCTATGAAGATGATAATTGGTGGCGATCACCGTACGTTTATTTGTGTAGTTAAAGCCTATATAGCTATTTCAATGCTAATGGACATCGTATTTTATTACTGAGCTTCTACGTTATTATCTTGCTCGGTGGCTCTTGGCACTTCACTTTCGAGAAGATTCTTTTCAAGAAGATAGCGGACATCGATTATTTTTTTTAACACCGGGGGTAATTTTTCATCGGGAATTAAAGGCATCTTTTTTGAATTAATTTCACACTCAAGCAAAGATAGACGCAACTTATAATCTTTACTATTAGTTTCAAATAGCTGGTTAATAGCCTCATCTTTATGCATCGTTTTAAACAGTGGAGGTAACTCGCGACCATCACTCCAGTCGCCAGACTTGGTTAAAAAGTAACCGTCTTGGTTGTGTAAAATATACATAAAAACCTTAAATATCTGGTACAAAATAAATTTGATGCTGTTGCGCAAATAGTGGCTTAAATATTATAAAACCACAATATCTAGTTGGCTAGTATTGGGCTTTTATTCGCGGGTGTAGATCATCTTTCGACGACAGCTATCGGAAATAGCTGACTATATATCTTAAAATAGCTAATGTCGATTTTGCCAAGCAACCTGCGCCCATATCAAAATACGTGTAGACGACGTGAAAACTTATCAAATATAGACTATATTTATCGCTAAGACGTTTAAAATTTGAGCGCTATTATGTGTTGTAGAAACAAGCGGTGTCGAATAACATGTATAGTCATAAAATAGTTACCCCATCAAGGATGGTTTGATAAGTTGTTGCTAAAGCTAATAAAAAATAACGCCGAGGTGTGTCCACAACGACCCTACAGCATTCAATCGTATCGATCTCAACAGGGTCTCGTGAGTGTATTGCTTCATGTTAAAACCGCAATCGCGCTGTTGTTAGTGTTTTGGATAGCAACTAGCTTGTCGAATATTTTTTGGCGATGGTTTCCAGAGCCTAGCCTTATCAATATCGTTGTACCCGTTAATGCCACAGCTTTTTCGCCTATTAAGCCGCCGAAAATAATCCACGCAGATGTGAATGTTGTCGAGCTTAAGTCGATAACCCTTTTTGTCAAAGAATCTACTGAAGTTCCTGCCGCTGCGATGATCGATATTGCGACGCGAGTTGAGGAGACAGCTCTCAATTTAAAATTAGTCGGGTCGTTTGCCAACACGAATAAAGGCCTCGGTTATGCCATTATTGCTCAGTCGCTCGATCAAAGCCTCTACCAGGTGAGTAACCAAATTGTTGATTTAGTCAATGTAGAGCTTGTCTGTGTCTCCGTCCAAAAAGTTATCCTAAACAATAACTGTTGGCAGGAGGCGCTCTATACGATTTCTCAGACTGAGGGCGTAACATCCTATGTAGCACCCTAATGCCAATACAGAAGATATGCCACCAACATTGCGGCAATTTCTTGTCCATTTAATGATGAGGGCTTGTCTTGGCTATTAGCTGCAAATTAATTTTTCCTGGTTTAGTCTAGGATAGTTTCAGTACCTGAATAATTGATACACAGCATTGTTGACAATATAAACGTTAAAATAACATATGTCTCTTTTGAAAAAGCGTCAATGGTTAGTGCTTACAACACTCCTGACCTTATTTTGTGTGTGTCGACTATTGCCAGCGAGTTGGTTGATTTATGCGATACAGCAAGTTGTTCCCGGGTTTCAGGTGAATGGGGTCAGTGGTACCTTGTGGCAAGGCAATGTTGATTATGCTCAATTAGTTGAGCGTGGCCACACTTTTCCACTGGGAGAGTTAACGTGGCAATTAAGTGTTTTTTCACTGTTGACTTTAGAACCCTGCGTACAATTTTCCAATGGTTTAGACACACAACATGTCGCCGGCAGCATTTGTTACGCTTGGTTTGATGAGGTAGTTTTTGGTAGGGGCATCGATATCGCTGTGCCCATTGGGAATATTGCGCCATTTTTTGGTATTAACCTAGCTGGTGTTATCAATGCATCTATCGATAATATTGAATTAAGGCAAGATCAATTCATCAATGTAGATGCCAGTCTCCTGTGGGTGGGAGCCTCAGTCTATAATGGTAGTGAGTGGGTTAATCTGGGCGCAATCCAAGCTCGATTTCGCGACCAGTACGGAGTCTTGATTTCTGATTGGAGTCACGTCGAGCAAGCTGACTTGATAACGCCGGTAGTGGTGAATATAAGCCTCGAGATTGCCAATCCTCAGGCTCTACTCTCCACCGTAAAGGTTGAGGGCTTTATAAAACCAATCTCTCTGAACTCGGGCCTTAACTCAATACTATCGTTTATGGGTAACAAAAACAGTGATGGATCTTACCGTATGGACTTCTCCAACTAGGCTACGATTAATGTATTGATTAGAAGTGTCCGGTGGGGGCTATTTGTCTTAATCGACCTAGCTTTGTGGGTAGCGTCGACGACGATAGGAACCTGCTTGACGATGACAATGACAGGTTGTCGTTGATGGGGATACAAGCTTTACGACAACAAAGTGTAATGCTTTCAACTTACTCCTAAATAAGATTGTTCTGCCAACTTCTGAAAATGACGATCTTATTGCTAGAGGCTTGATATTTTAATCAAGGTTTAGTCGCGCTATTTCTCTAATTATCTTGGTGATGACTTATTGCCTTGTGCGTAAAAAAGAGCCTAAGTCTTCACCTTGTATCGTAGAAAAAAGGTTAAGTGGGCAGGCCTCAAGTAGCGAGAGCCCCATCAAACATCGATATGATTGGTGTGGCGAGTCAGCAAAGCTATACATCATATCTAGGTAAATAGAGGTCTAGACACTGCTAGCTGTGAGAATATAAACAAGGAAGTTTATGTTTATCGACCAGGTACTTGTCTTAAGAGCAGAGTCAGTTCAGTGTTGAACTAATCATGATTCTAGAGGCTGCCGACTCCTCGAAAGCATGACTACCCGTGCCTTCGCTAAAGACAAGGAGTCTAAAGCGAAACTAATAGTGAGTTGTTAAACGAGGAAGGTTGCAAGTGATAACTCGAACCTAGTCGTCCTCACTATCATCCTCTTTCTTTTTAGGGGTAATCCGTCGGCCGATGATGATCCCGCACTCATATAAAATCCACATAGGTAGCGCGAGTAGTACTTGCGATATAACGTCGGGTGGAGTCAGCAGCATGCCTAAGATAAAACAACCGACAACTACATAGGCGCGCTTCGCAGCGAGTGATTCTGGCGTCACAGCGCCGGTACGAATTAGTAAAATAATGGCAACGGGTATTTCAAAAACAATACCAAACGCTAAGAAAAGTTTAATAACAAAGTCTAAGTAGCTGGCGATGTCAGTCATCACTGTCACGCCCTCTGGAGCGACAGATGTAAAAAATCCAAACACCAGTGGGAACACAATAAAGTAGGCAAAGATAATGCCTGCATAGAATAATAAAACACTAGAACCGATTAAAGGAGCCACCAGTGATTTTTCATTCTCGTACAATCCTGGTGCTAAAAAAGACCAAATTTGATAAAGTAAATAGGGTAGAGCTATTACCACAGCAACAAAGAAAGTCAGTTTAAAAGGCGTTAGAAAAGGGGTTGCAACTTCGGTTGCAATCATTGAAGTGCCTTCAGGTAGCAAGGCGATCAAAGGCTCGGCGACGAACGTGTAGATGTCATTGGCAAAAGCAACTAGGCCTAGGAATACTACAATGACTGCACCTATGCAATAAAGTAGGCGATTGCGTAGTTCGATCAGGTGCTCAATGAGCGGAGACGCTTGCTTTACGGATTCTGTCATTGAGTATTTGTCTTATACGGATAATTTGTTTTTATTAAGGATAGTGCTGGCTTCAGATTGAGCTTTTTCTGCAGACTTCTGTTGACTTGAAAGCTCGCTATCAGGTGCCGTCTCTTTCGGTGCGGACGTCTCGGTTATCGATGGCGACTTCCCTGCGATTAATTTTTTGTTGGACGCAGGCTCTTTATCTGTTTGTGACTTTACGTAACTGGGCGGCGCGTTGCTAACTGTGAGCTCTTCATCAGCTGGAGGCTCATTAAAAGCAAAAGGCTCTTCGGGTTGATGTTTCTTAGGGTGAAGATCTTCACCTCTAAACTCAGGAGGGTCCTGGTAGTTATCCTCCTCCATAAATAATCTGTCTTCATCGGCTTGTGTTAGCTTGTTGAGGTCACTGTCAATCTCAGCGAAATCAGCCTCCATTTTTTTAAGATTGTCCATAATTTGTTCGTTATGGAGTTCAAGACGAATGTCGTCAGCGCCAATCTGCTTCTCAAACTCTTCTTTAGTGCTATTAAACATGCGTTTAAGTCGACCAAGAGTCATTGCGGCGCCGCGTACTGCTTCTGGCATGCGCTCGGGCCCAACTACAAGTAGGGTCACGACCGCAATAATTAACATTTCAAAGAGACCCATCTAGATTAGCTTTTGCTCTCATTTGTTTCTTTTTGTTTGACCGCTTCAGCTACGTCTGAGTCTTTCTTTTCGACGGCATCAGTTGATTCGGCCGCTTTTTTTTCATCTTCGCTGAGTGCTTTTTTAAAGCCTTTTAAAGCGCCGCCAAGGTCAGTGCCCATACCTTTGAGCTTTTTTGTTCCAAATAATAAAACCACAATCACTAATATGACCAATAACGGCCCTATACCAATACCACCAATACCCATAAGGTTCTCCAAAATAGTTAGTTGCGTGATGCTTTTTCGTCGAGCCCTGACAAGCCTACACGGCGGCCAAGCTCGTCGATAACGGCTTGTATATCAGTATCCAAATGAGAGAGCATAACCATAGAATGAAACCACAGATCGGCAGTTTCGTAAATAAGATTATCGTTGTTGCCACTTGTCTGCGCATCTTTGGCAGCTAATAATGTCTCCGTACATTCCTCGCCTACTTTCTCAAGTATTTTGTTAAGGCCTTTATTGTGTAATTGCGCAACGTAGGAGTTATCTGCAAACGCAGCAACTTTACGCGCGGCTAACACTTTAGTCAACTCAGCCAGTACTTCACGTTCTCTGCTCATTGTGCCCACTAATTATAATCGCTATCGCAGCGTGTTCATTAATTTCATTATAACATCGTCTGGTAAGATTCTACTAGCTTGACGTGTTCGCTTATAGTCGTAGAGCCTTCAATAGTTACAACAACTACTAGGTAGCCAAGAGTGAATCAGTAGATAAACAATAGGTAACTGACGGTGCAAACATTAACACTTTAAATTATAACGCTGAAACTGTTGGTTGACACTGACTTATAGAGCTGACTTACAGTTGCACTGTCGTTATATTGGTGAAACTCAACGGGCGCAGTTGCTTAAAGGGCCTCGGTGTTGACTGTCAGCGTCATTTCAGAAGATAACCGTACAAGTGCTTCAGTTCAGAGTTGTCGACCCATCCACAGTCATTTTAAGCTTAGTTGAAATCGACACAGTCTCTGTAAGGCCAATAAAGACGATTAAGGATTCACTGTACTTAACAAATTTTCTCCTGACATCTCTGGGGGTTGGTCTAGTGCCAACATGCTAAGTAAGGTTGGTGCAATGTCGCATAAACGGCCGGTTTTTAAACTTTTATCGGCATCGTTGTTAGCAACATATACCAGCGGTACTGGCCCATTGGTATGAGATGTTAAAGGCCCACCGGTGGCAGTGTCGACCATCTGTTCGACATTGCCGTGGTCTGCGGTAATCAGGCAGGAGCCATTAACCGCTAAAATTGCATCGGTCACACGTTTTAGGCAGGCGTCGAGGACCTCAACAGCTTCGACTGCCGCATCCATTTTGCCGGTGTGACCCACCATATCGCCATTGGCATAGTTACAGACAATCAAGTCAAATTTGCCGCTGTAAATAGCCTCTACCAAACGATCGGTAACTTCCGGTGCGCTCATTTCGGGTTTTAAGTCATAGGTAGCGACATTAGGTGAGGGAATTAACAGTCTGGTTTCGCCTTCAAACTCGTCTTCGACGCCACCATTAAAAAAGAAAGTGACGTGCGCGTACTTCTCGGTTTCAGCAATTCGTAATTGCGTTTTTTGGTTAGCCGCAAGGTATTCGCCCAGCGTGTTGGTTAAACCTATGGGTGGAAAGGCACAAGGGGTATCAATAGCTGAAGCGTACTGAGTCAGTGTCACTAGTTCAGATAATATCGGTTGGATACTTTGATCGAGCTCTGCGGCTACATTTTTTTCGATCAGTGCACGGGTCAGTTCGCGCGCCCGGTCGGGTCTAAAGTTCATAAAGATAACAGTATCGCCGTTGCTAATAACCACAGGGTGACCATTGGGTTGAATCGAGGTGGCGGGGCAAAACTCATCGTCGAAATCTTGAGCGTAAGCTTGCTCCAAGCCGCTAACGGCCTCAGTTGCCGTAATGGTTGCCAGGCCTTGAGTTAATAGATCATAGGCTAACTGCACGCGCTCCCAGCGGTTGTCTCTATCCATTGCATAGTAGCGACCAATTATTGAGGCTATGTAACCTTCGCTTAGGGATGAACGACCTGTAGGGGAATGTCCTGAGGCTGATTGGTTGTGATCGCCGAAGCACGCATTGAATTTAGCGGTTATTTTTTCTAAAGGGGCCAATGCGCTGCGCGGTGGTGTATCGCGTCCATCGAGGAAGGCATGTAAATACACTTTTGTTGCGCCGCGCTGTACCGCCAAGTCAATCATAGCCACAATATGATCTTCATGACTATGTACGCCACCGGCAGATAGCAGCCCTAAAATATGCACTGCCTTGTCGCTAGTAACCGCCTTGTCGACTGCCGATTTCAGAACAGTGTTCTCAAAAAAATCACCGTCTTTTATAGATTTAGAAATACGTGTGAAATTTTGATAAACAACGCGTCCAGCTCCTAGGTTCATATGTCCAACCTCAGAATTACCCATTTGTCCATCGGGCAAGCCAACTGCTAAGCCAGAAGTTTGAACTAGAGCATGGGGATGATTCGCCCAAAGCGCATCCCATGTTGGGCTATTAGCTGCCTCAATGGCGTTAGACGTAGAGGTTTCTGAATAACCAAACCCATCGAGAATGAATAAAGCAACTGTTTTTTTAGACATAAATGCGCTCGTCGGTTGTATTGATAACCATTGGATTATACGGAAAAAGTAGCGTCTGATAAATAAGTCGACACTCGTCGTCTCAATGAATTTAGAGGTTTTGAGCTTTATTATTTTACAGTTTATTAGTTGGCAGCATTAGAAGTCGGTTGGTTAGAATGTGCTTTTGATAACAACGCTGAGACTTGTCGCCAGTACTCATCACTTTCGTTAATAAGATTATGCGCCGCGCCCACTATTATTTCTATTTTTAGTTGAGTCAGACAGCGCTCAATCGCCACTAAATTATATCTGTAGTCAACGGTATTATCCTCGGTGCCCTGAATAAGGCAGCATCGCTGATGGGTATTTTTTTCGTAGTTGGCTATTTGCTGTATCCAATTATCCATTGCACCTAACCAAGCGAGGGGTATTCGCTGTGCCTGAAGTGGATCGTCATTTTTTAAAAAGTCATTAAATCGATTATCGTGAGACGTTGCCGGAAAAGAGCGTTTAATTGATGAGCTAAAGCGCCGCAAGCAGTAATAAAGCCAGCGGATCTGTTGCCAGTAACGACTGCGAACTAGTGGTGCTAATAAAATAATATTTTCTGGCGAAAGCAACTGAGCTGCAGGCGTTGGCGAAAATAGTGCATTGATAATGATAGCGCCTCCGGTACTTTGTCCTAGTAGCGAAAAGTTGGGGCAGGACTCGCGATTGATAATGGCAGATAAAATATGACCATAGGTGTCAAAGCTGTCGATGTTAGCTGCCTTGCCGCTACTTAACCCATGCCCGGGCAAATCAAAAATATGAACTTTATATCCATTCTGAAGGGACCAAAAAATAATGTTGTGATAAAGGCCTGTATGTTCAAAGTAACCGTGCACAATAAATAGAGTTTTTCCGTTAAATTGTCGCGGCTGCCAGCACTGCTCGACGATGCGAAAGCCCGAAATTTGGCTCTGCCATATTTTGTGACTGCTAGCAATATTGCTGGTAGTGGGCTTACCCGCTATAAAATTAATATTATAAAAATTTAAATAGCTTTGCAAATGTCTCGTCCAATCTTCATTGGCTTTGACCTTGTCGGGGGTATTTTGGTTGAATGGCTCAGACTCTAAATGAGGAATAGCACTAATGAAGTTATCAAATGAGTGATAGAAGTCAGGTAATATTGTTTTGGACATGGGTAATTAGCTGTCAGTGTGGTGTTGAAGGCGATTAGTCATTATATGCAAGCGCTAAAGAATAAAGTTATTGTCAAAATTTTTGAAAAATTTAGTCGCCAGCTTTTTTATCCAACGTGCATGATTTCGTCACTATTGAGTTCGTTGCATTAATTCGATTTCGCGACTATTTACAGTTGCAAGGTTGATCGATATTTTTAGCACTGCTGCGACGCCACTAAGTGTAGTCATGCCGGTGACTTTTAAAAAAGCATCTAACTTATTGGCAGTGACTATGTCTAGACATCTGTTTTTAGCGACTGCAAAGCCATCTGCGCGAGATTGATTGCCCGTGTCGGCAGTTTAATTACTCGCCGTTTGTTAGACGGGTCGCCAACGAAAGTATCGAAATAGATGTGGGCAATGCTTGCAAAAAATACGACGTGAAACGCCAAAGCTGACGATTAACAAAGCGCTTTAACTTTCTAATAACGATGCCGTAGAGCTCTAGCATTGTTGACAATGCCAAAGATATCAATGATAACCATCACGATTAATGATGGTAATTGGGTTAAAAGCAAATTAAATATTTTTACCCAGTGAAGTGCCGCTAGAGCGCAGGTCGCTACACGCTTGTACGATACGATCAGCCATATTGCGCTCAGCTTTTTTGCCGTAAGCACGTGGGTCGTAAACTTTCTTACTGCCGACTTCGCCTTCAACTTTTAATACTTCATCATAATGCTTGAACATATGATCAATAATCGGACGCGAATAAGCATATTGTGTGTCTGTATCGATATTCATTTTAATAACACCGTATTCGAGTGTCTCATGAATTTCATGGAGCTCAGAACCCGAGCCACCATGAAACACAAGATCGAGATGTGCGCTTTCACCGAGGGCTTTCACCACCGCCGCCTGTCCGTCTCTCAATATTGCCGGAGTCAGTTTTACATTGCCGGGTTTGTAGACGCCGTGGACGTTACCAAAAGTGGCGGCCAACATAAAGCGACCCATAGAACCTAATTCTTGTGCTGCCATTACCATGTCTGCGGGTGTTGTATAGAGCTTGTCGGCTGCGACATCAGAGGTGTCATGACCATCTTCTTCGCCGCCAACAATACCGGTTTCTATCTCTAAGATAATCTCGCTGTCGACACATGCGCCCATGATTCGCTTCGACTCTGCAATATTTTCATCCATTGGTAGCGCCGAGCCATCGTACATATGTGAGCTAAATAGATTAGGTAGGCCCGCAGCGCGGCGACGCTTTGTCTCGGCGATTAAGGGCATTAAAAAGGGCTCGACGAATTCGGGGTGACAGTGGTCGGTATGTAGAGCGATGTTGATATCGTACTCCTCGGCCATCATGTGCGTGTAGACGGCAAGTGCTATGGCGCCTTTGACCATGCAGCCAACACCGAGACCCGAGGCAAACTTTCCACCACCGGTCGACACCTGAATAATACCGTCTGAACGGGCCTCCTTAAAAGCAAGCAGTGCGGCATTAATGGTCTCACTTGAGGTGATATTAATGGCGGGATAGGCAAACTTATTTTGTTTGGCGTTATCGAGCATGTTGCAATATTGTTGGTAATTAACCACTGGCATAATGTCTTCCCTCAAATTCTGTATTCGTGTCGCAGTATTATTATGTTGCTGTAATTAACTGTTTAATTAGTTTGTCAGCTAACTTAGGCTGTTGTTGACTTGAACTTCGCGCTTTCTCTGTTCGAGTATAGCCACAGCTGGTAGTGTTTTACCCTCTACATATTCTAAAAAAGCACCACCACCGGTGGAGATATAAGAAATCTTATCAGCAATATTATATTTTTCGACAGCGGCGAGGGTGTCGCCGCCGCCGGCGATAGAGAAACCATCGCTATCGGCAATAGCTTGCGCCAAAGCTTTAGTGCCCTCGCCAAATTGATCAAATTCAAACACGCCAACAGGGCCGTTCCAAAGAATTGTTTTTGCCTGTTTAATGATATTAGCTAGTTGCCTTGAGGTGTCGGGCCCAATATCAAAAATCATTTCATTATCGTTGACTGCGGAGGCTGATTTTAACGTAGCAGTGGCCGCTTCTGAAAACTCTTGAGCGACCACTACATCAGTCGGCACAGGGATATTTATCTGCGTCATTAATGCTTTGGCATTCGGAATGAGAGCTGTTTCGCAAAGCGACTTGCCGACAGGCAGTCCGCTTGCGGCTAGAAAGGTATTGGCGATGCCACCACCCACAATAATTTGATCGGCAATGCTGGCCAATGCTTCAAGTGCGATTAATTTTGTCGATACTTTAGATCCACCGACAATGGCTACCATCGGACGCGCGGGCTCGGTCAGCGCTTTTTCGAGCGCCGTAAGCTCACCTATTAACAGGGGGCCTGCACAAGCTATGGGTGCAAATTTAGCAACGCCATGGGTGGATGCCTGTGCACGGTGTGCGGTGCCAAAGGCATCCATTACAAAAATATCACACAGTGCGGCATAAGCTCTAGCAAGGCTCTCGCTATCTTTCTTCTCACCAATATTGAAGCGCACGTTCTCTAGCAAAACAACCTCGCCACTGGCGACCTCTAGACCTGTTTGCCAATCTGTAATAAGACGTACGGGGCAAGCGAGTAGACGACTTAAATACTCGGCAACAGGGGCAAGTGAGAATTCACTATTAGCTTCACCCTCTTGAGGTCGACCGAGGTGCGACATTAAAATAGTCTTAGCGCCAGCGTTGCGCGCGGCTTCAATTGTCGGCAGTGCCGCGCGAACTCGCGCGTCTGATGTGATCACTCCATTTTTAAGCGGTACATTTAAGTCTTCCCTAATTAAGACACGCTGGCCGCTTAAGTTAAGGTCACTCATTGCAAACACATTCATAAAAAAAATCCAAGTTGTACGTTAATTGGCGAACGATAAGTCGCTAAAAGTCAGGCTAGGTCTGATATTTAGCCCGCAGTTTCAAAGTTATCAACATATGCCAATGTTGAAGAGTATGTGCTGGCAATTGATTTAAGCTGAACGTTATTGATTTTCTTGCAAATAAAGCCATCGAATTTGCCGCCCCTCATCTCAACTACATCGCCAACGCAGTATGCAATATTGCTAGTTTGAATATTAATGAAGTTGACGATGACCTTAATTTGCGATTTTATGTTGCTGACTACTAGTTGTGTGTGTAGATTATTTATCGCGGTATTAATGATATCGGTAACTACGTCTACCTCTGCAACCGAGCGTCGAGAAGTTACGTTTTGAATGTTATTGTTCGTCGCGTTGGCCTTGGGTCGCACTTCTTGGTCGCCGTCGTTGATAGTTTCGTGCCCAGTATGGGACTTTCTATTGGAGTAGACGATGTTACTTTGGGAGTCTTAGTATCCATAGACCTCTCCTGTGGCATAGCTGAGAGTTGAAAGTTGAAAGTAGTAAGCCTGTGACGAAGCTGAACATAACAACAATGATTGTTTTCATGACTATTTGGCTCTATGTTAGCTTGTCTAACGCTTGTATTTTTCCAACGACGTCTAACATGCGATTAGCAAATCCCCACTCGTTGTCAAACCATGTTAGAACTTTCACTAAATTCTTACCCGCAACACGTGTTTGACTAGCGTCAATAATGCCAGACCGAGCGTCATGATTAAAGTCGCAAGATGCCAAAGGTTCAGTACTAAAGCCTAATATCTCAGGCATATGACTAGCAGCGGTCTCTAATATAGCATTAATGATAGCGACATCGACGCTACCGGCGACGACCACAGACAAATCTATCGCCGACACGTTAAGTGTGGGTACCCGCATTGCTTGAGCTTCAAAACGACCTGCCAATTGGGGCAAGATGCGATCGATACCGCGAGCGAGGCCAGTATCGACGGGAATAATTGATTGCATGGCCGAGCGAGTTTTACGAAGGTCCGTGTGATGATAGGCATCGATGACTGGTTGGTCGTTCATCGCCGAGTGAATTGTGGTGATAACACCACTGTTAACACCCACTTGCCGATTGAGCGCATCGATGACCGGAACAATGCAATTAGTGGTACATGACGCGCTTGAAATAATCGTGTGTGAGGTTCTAAGTGACGCCTCATTGATACCAAAAACGATGGTTGCATCAACGTCGTTCTCTGCGGGCTGCGAGAACAAAACACGCCTAGCACCCGATTTAATGTGCAGTTGCGCTGTTTCACGGTCGGCAAAGGATCCCGTGCACTCCAAAACTAAGTCTACCTTTAAGTCATG
>JBLIME010000057.1:0-13442 GCA_047638515.1 Pseudohongiellaceae bacterium | reverse complement strand
AAGTGCGATTGTAGAGGAGTTAATAGGATCACCATCGACATCGGTAAAGACGGTAAAGCTAGGCTTTTTGCCGGACACTAGATCTAAAGCGGTCAAAAACCCTGGGGTTTCTCCTCCTCTACAGACTTGTCCTCCCGAGGGCACCGTAGTGACAAAAAATACCAACGAGCCCCAAATGACAGGGTTTATTATCACTCTACCGCGATCAAAGGGATCTGTTTTTATGCCGCTAGGATCGCCCGCTGGCGCAATATCACCCGCTAAATTGATATACCAGCCAAAATTACTGGAAGAACTCACTTCATAAGCCGCCAAATCACCCGTGACTAATAAATTGTCTGCGCTACCACTAAATGTCCTCGCGACAAGATCATCTTTGTTTAAACTATGGTTATCAGTCCCTGTATCCCAGACACTATAAAAAGACTGATCGTCACTAATAGAAGCATCACCCTCGGCAATAAACTGACCCGTACCAAACAACACCAATATATTGGGGGAGGTACTGAAGCTTCTTCTTGTGGTGTGAAGGGTTACATCTGGACGGGTTGTTATTGGCTGGCGACAGTCGGTACAAGGAGTTGCTTGTGTTGTGGCTGTAAATAGTTTTGACACTGACCAGTTCGCTTTAACCGTATCTTGAACGTTAAAGACCCACATGTTGCCATGTAAGTCACCTGCATAAATACGATCAACCTTAAAGTCGCCATTCAAGTCAACTAATGTTGGTGCAGACAAGCCATTACAGTCACTTGCGCTATCGGTGCAAGAGAGCCCTGCGGCCTTGGTCCCTTCATTCGTGCCTAAAATACCCGAGTCACTCAATGGTAAACCGGTCTCTAAATCAATAAGAAATAGTTTAGCAGCGCCATCACCCATTGAGTTGTATCCATTGGCCACGACGGTTACCCAGCTGCCGTCATTCATTTTGGCGATTTGTGGGCGGCTATAAGTAAAGCCAAGATCTTCGTGGGTATATTCAAACCGCACAATCTCGGCGGCTTTCGCATTAGCTGCGGCCGCATCGGCCGAAGGATTAGCAAAAGTGGTCGCAGGGTCAGTCACATCTAAGGCATAAATGCTGCGACCACCATTGCGCAAGCCACCCACAAGGTAAGTACGCCAAGCATCGACTGTGCCCGTGCCGGCACCATCGGCATCTACAAAAACATCGCGTAGCGTGGGGGTGGCATCAACAAACGAATCAAACTCAAAAGCAGGTTGTGCTAACTGAGGTAAATCTACGGTTAAAATAGCCGGTATATATGCAAACACCTCATTACCTGAGTTACTATTAGCTGCAATAGTGGTGGTGGTTACTGGAGGACTACCGCTTGTGCTGGTAGTGGTGGTGACACCGACATCGAATGCATGCAACATACCGTCATTAGCGCCCACGTAGATAATCGGTGTGCGTGTGCTTTTTTCAGTTACGAAGTCACTGTAAAGATTGGTCGGCCCTTCAATCGCATCGGGGTAACGCTCATTGGGTACTCCGGAGAACTGTGGGGAAGAATGTACAATTGCACCTAAATATCGTTGGCTGCGATCGCGAAAAGCGAGCTCTCCTGCCGGTTCAGCTTCCCCATTGTTGCCTAACTCGTGCGTGCTATCGCCTTTTATGAAGCCGACTAAGGCCTCACCGAACACATCGGCATCAGTGCCATCCCAATCAGAAAATGAACTCATCGCTCCCGTGAAAATATTTTTTTGTGTCGCCGATAATTCATCAAAAATAAATCCAATACCCGGACCTGTTTGTAGGCTTGTAGTATCGGCTGTGTCGATGCGCTTGGTAATAATATAACGACTATTGGTATAGCCTGATGCATTAACAGGTGCTGCAGGTGTTCCCGTAATACCATTATTAGCTAGCACTCGCGTGCTAAGTACATCTTGAACATTAAAAATTGGGTTGGCAATATCGACATTGCCAACATCGTCAAAGCGATAAGTGAATAGATTACCCGTCCAATCATCAGAGTCAAATTGTGTCATAAACACTAAAGTATTTTTTTTGATAAAGTCCGAATTTACCGATGAAGCTGCGGTAGTTGACTGACTACGTTCATTGATATCAATAAAGACATTGTTAATATCTGTTATCAATTGTTGTGGGTCCGAAGAGCTTAAAAAACTTCCTCTACCATTCCATGCGGCATGACGCATATCGTCTATGGATGCACGTCCTCCGTCGCGCGCATCAGGCCAATCAAAACTTAAACTACCAGAGTCGTCAGGATCTGGTAGTGGTGGATTGGCGTCTAAATCACCATCGACACCAAATCCAATCGTATAGGTTGTCATGTGTTGATGATTAATGAATTCTCCAGGCCTTCTTATATCTTTAATATTAGTGTTGTCTGTCAAATTGGGAGCTAGATCTCGCTCCAAGTAACGCATCGCAACATCCGCTAAGGTACCCGATATTTCGTCGGCAAAATTACCTCCATCCCATGCAGTATCGCCACTACCGCCGTTACCACCATCTGCATTGCCAATATCTGCCTGTGTTTGAAAGGTGTCACCCGATGCAAAGCCATCGGTAAATAAAACGGTATAGTTAGATTGGCATGTGCCACCATTGTCTGCATTTAGAATGGGGCTGTTTACGGATATTGTCTTATCTGTTGCTATATTGTAGGAGGCACTAGCACCAAAAAAATCATCGGTAACAGTACCATCTTCTCTAAAATATTCGCCTGCCAAAGCAAGTGTCTCTTTTAGTGGAGTACCTCCGTTAGACTCGGTGCTTGCAACTGATTGCATTAGGGCAAATTTATTGGCTATTGCAGCGTCCCTTCTTGCGTTACCCTCGAGTGTGCCGTCGGACAGGCGCACATCGTCAACATCTCGTATGACAATACCGTCAGCTCCTCGGTTGCCACTTAATCCGGCAACTCCAACTCTTGCTCTACTTTGATCAATAACGCTTAACAGACCATTTTTTGCGCTATAAGCACGACTACGGTAATAACTATACCAATTTGCATAATTAACCCTTTGCTGTGCGTTTAAATCGGTGAGTTTAACAAAACTATCCGCGGTATCTTTGCACTCGTCACCAGGTTGGTCAAAGGGGTCGCTAAAATAAAAGTTTCCGTCTTCCTCGTTGGTAGTCTCGTAAATACCATCCCCATCATCAAACCAAGGCTGATACCCAGCAACATTACCATCGGCATCTTCGAGAGTTAATAAGTTAATAACTCCATACAGAGGGTCAAATTGAGTTGCAAAGCCGTCAGTATCGGTTCTGAATTCTGTGCTCGTATTATGGGGATTTAAACGAGCAGCTGCTGGATCTTGATCCGTAAAAGAAACGCCATCCGCGTCTTTGCCCTTCCATGGCGTGTAGGTAACATCTTGATTGTAAGCAAGTGTGTTAAAGCCTGCACATGAAAATAACTGATCAGCAAGATCGTCGGGTTCTGGAGTTAGATCGATATACCAAGCCGTATCAACACCATCAACGCGAACGACTTCCCAATTCATACTGCCCGAGTCGTCTAATAAAAATAGAATATTAGGCTGAACGCTAGCCGATATAGCCGCAAAGGGGATATTCTGTAAAATACCTGGTGCCGCATTCACATCAAAACTGCTCATTAATACGGTAGGTACGATGGTCGACAGTATTAATTTTGCAATTTTTCGGGGAGTCTTATTCATAGTTCACCTCAGCTTATGGCTGCATATCCACTATTCACGGCATGGTATAGTCGTGTAATTATTTGACGGTTGAGTAAATACTTTGTAGTACTGAATAGATTCTCTGATTTTGCCCGTAGCCTATTGCGGTAATCCGAAAAGCATGGGGAATTTGAGAAATATCTTCTGCTGCCTCGGCACTCATATCTATATCTGCTCCAGAGTAATTAAGGGGCATCAAACCAATATATTCGACCATATAACGTGGGGCCGTTGGGTCTGCTCCACCGGTTAATGTTGACGCTGCAGTTGCCACTTTGGAGAATAATGGGGTAGCTGACCAATCACTGGCATCAGTTACATCAAAAGTATCAGGTAATGCGTCGAAGACTAGTCCACTTGTGTTGATTGCAACCCTTAGCTCGTCGTTCGGAGCATTAAAGTGAGTTGCAATCTCAGAAAAGACATCACCCGCCGAACCTAGTAAGGCTTCTAATCCGCTTTCTGCTTCGCGTAGTGCAGATTCGGCATTGAGTCTTGCCAGTGACGACTGCCGAGTATTGTTCGCCATGCGCTCTTGTAGTAAAGAACCTGTTGATAAATTGATGCCAATCGCGGTCAATGCCAACAACATGACAAGCGACACAATTAAAATAACACCTTGCTGGCGTCGCAATATACCTTGTGTCTGATTAAATGATCTAGATTTCATCATTTTCCCCTGTAAGGCTCGCGATGTATTCTTAGTGTAGACTTTCTTGTTAGCCAAGATAGCTAACTAGATACGATTAAATACGATTAAATAAATTAAAGGTGCGCGAGTAGGTTTTTACAATTAACCCGCCCGCTGTTTGGTCTATGTTATTGCCATCCGCATTCACCTTATCAATTGAATTAAAAGCCATAGTGACTCTCATTCGATCCACTAATCCAATTTCGGCAGGGGTAGCAAGAGAATCTGCAAAACGCAGGTTACCAGCGCTATCGGTCCAGCCATATTCAACTTGTATGTCGTGAACGCCCTGTGCTAATTCTTGCCTAGTAGTGACACCTGCAGCTAAGTCGTTTCTGGTTCTAAACAATGCGCAGTTCGCTTGACCTAGCACAGCAATTTCAGCACTCACGCCACGCACACAATCTGCAGCACCGGCTGATGTACCAATAGAATATTCATAGGCACCGGTTTTTCCGGCGTATAAATAATAGGGCGATATGACGTTAGCGGTTCCGTCATTTGGTCTGAACGATGAAATGTTTTTATCGAAACCGGCATCATGAGAAATGACGCCACCGGCGATACCTGAAATACTAAAGATAGCGGCTTCATAGCAATTGCTGACGGATACAAGGTCATCCTCGGCAATGTTGGCACCTATAGATCCGGCAGCGAGATCAGCGGCCGCTACAGTGACACTAGCTACACCAATGTCGGTAACGTCTAGCCTCACTGAATTATCAATATATCCAATACTAAACTCATCGGTGCCTGGCGCTCTGGCAGTTCCAGATGCAGCAGTAGCACCACTATCGGCTGCATTAACAATACGAATAGGCATGGCCACATCAAAATTGAACGATGCGCCCGCCAGAGTAACAACCTCGGCGACAAGCGGATTGTTGGTAGCGAAGTCAGATCCGGCCACCGACGAACTCATGCAGCCTAGTGTGCCCGACTGAGCGATATCATCAGCGATGCGTGAAAAAGCAAAACGTACGTTTTCTTGAATCCTGGAGGATCCGCTAACAGCTACCGCATTTTGGCTTGAGGTGCTAAAAAGCTGGAGCACTCCCCCCATAATAAACAAGCCTATAAGCATCGAGACTAGTAGCTCTATTAGACCGATACCTGACTGAAAGGTTGACTTAATTTTTTTATGGGCATTTACACCGCTCATGGAAGTCTTACCTCCATTTGAAAGCAGTTATTAATAGTGCAGGTAACCGCAGTAACATCGCGTTCTTGATTCCACATAACTTGAACTCTATAAAAAGCGGGGACTGCCGCCGCTGCAGCTGTCCATAAAACCGTGCCACGTCCACGGGGAAGGGAGGAGCCCGTGATTAACTGCAACCATTCATCTTCGTTGTATAGCTTAGCCGCTGCCGGCGCACAGCCAGAAGCACAGCTAGGATAAGTCATAGCGTCGCCTTTTTTGATGTCTATGTCGCCATAACTGCCTGTTCTTATATCAATATTTGCAACGGGTGAACTAGACACATTAGTGGTCGCAATAATTCTGTCTACCATGTCTTGTGCAATTAATTGAGCTTCGGTCACAAAGCTTGCACGCTGACTCCCATTTATGCCGTTAGCTTGAAGACTCAACATGCCTAATAAACCGATACTCAAGATCAATAATGACACCATAACTTCAATCAAACCAGAGCCCCTTTGTGATCCAAAGGCCGATGAAAACTCTCGTGCTAAACGTCGTCTTCTAGCTGTTAAATTCATGTCCATAAACATACTCGAAATACATTTAATCAATGGAGGTGTAACCAGTTACAGAGACTCTGACGGTTGCTGCGCTTGCTGCAGCAGTTAGCGAATCGACGGTAAAGGTGTCAACTGCACCGCTTCTATTCTCACCGAGCCCGTTAAAAGCCACGCACTTAGGAGTGACAGTGACATTGTCTGCGCTAATATCGACGACTCTAAGAGTTTCTTCCTCTGCAACAGCTGGGGTCGCGCCAACTGCTGCAACTGCAGTATCACGCGTACAGTTTGTATTGGTATCTATGTAGACAATCCAACCAGAAGCCGTTGTTGTAACCGATACATTTTCAACTCTCGCAACCGCCTCGCCGCGTGCATAAGCCAAAGAATTAACGAGTTTGTCGGCGTTCGAATTAAGTGAGACATTACCCAGTAGGCTCTGCAAGCCCGGAATGCCCGCTGTAAGAATAATACCGACAATGACTAGGGTGACAATAAGCTCAACGAGGGTAAAACCCTTCAGCTTTTTAATGGAGTGGATGCCTGTATTTTGAATCAACATAGATTGAGTTTCATATCCTTTTTAACAGCATATCCTGCTACACACGGACTTCCACCTACTGCTAGATGAACGGTCGATTTTTTAAGATTAACAGAACGAAAACTGAAAGGGACGTTAGGCAGGTCGGGTTTATCTATGCCCCCACACCCTAGTGGCTAGATAAAAGCTTGTTTTTGATAGAGGTAACCGGGAGCGCTAGTCAAGTAATGTTCAGTGGTGACGCAACTCTTTTGGCAACGAGAAACTGATGTTTTCTGGCTCACCCTCTAGCTCTTGCGGTGTTTCTGCACCCAGAGATTTTAGCTTGTCGATAACTTCTTTGACTAGTATCTCAGGTGCTGAAGCGCCAGCGGTGACACCAATAGCGCGTATACTTTCAAGCCATTCGGCTTTTACGTGGGAGGCATTATCGACTAGGTAAGCCTGCGCACCACAGCGCTCAGCGAGTTCCCGCAAACGGTTAGAGTTGGAACTATTGGTAGAGCCTACTACCAATACAAGATCGCATTCTAAGGCTAGCTGCTTTACTGCATCTTGGCGATTTTGCGTGGCATAACAAATATCGTCTGTTTTTGGTCCTTGGATTTTAGGAAACCTTGCATGCAAGGCGGCTATTACTTTGGCAGTATCGTCCATCGATAACGTAGTTTGGGTCACATAAAACAGCGACTCGGGATTTTTTATCTGAAGAGAAGCCACGTCAGCCTCGCATTCGACCAAAAAGATGCCGCCGCCTGCAGTAGAATTGTATTGCCCCATAGTGCCTTCGA
Source organism: Pseudohongiellaceae bacterium (assembly GCA_047638515.1). Taxonomy (GTDB): domain Bacteria; phylum Pseudomonadota; class Gammaproteobacteria; order Pseudomonadales; family Cellvibrionaceae; genus CANLBN01. The sequence goes on along the minus strand of JBLIME010000057.1, from coordinate 6,025 downwards.
CCTCGGGGTGTCCCGCGTGCCCGATAAGAATGCACTCAGTCGCTATGTTGCTGTAACGCGTAACCTCGAGGTGCACTTTTGTGACGAGCGGGCAGGTTGCATCAAAAACTTTTAGCTCGCGCTCACTCGCATTTTTTTTTACCGCTTTAGAGACACCGTGGGCGCTGAAAATAACAATCTTGTCATCGGGCACCTCGTCTAGCTCATCAACAAAAATAGCGCCACGTTGACGCAAGCTATCAACGACAAACTTATTATGAACGACCTCGTGACGCACATAGACTGGAGGGCCATAAATATCAAGCGCACGACTAACAATGTCGATCGCGCGGTCGACACCGGCGCAAAAACCTCTTGGATTAGCTAACTTAATCTGTGCGCCCATGAATATTCCTAATGTATTTTTGCTGAGTGTTTAAACTAATTTCAAACTTAGTGCTTAACTGACGGGTCGACTGAAAGAATCTGAACTTCAAACTCTATTTCTTTGCCCGCCAGAGGATGATTAAAATCAACTGTGACCATAGTCTCATCAAAACTTGCGACAACACCGGGTAATTCTGCATTTTGTGCGTCGGCAAAAGACAGCATTAAGCCCTCTTCGAGCTCGAGATCATCAGCAAACTGATCGCGCTTGAAGGTTTGAATATTGCTCGGATTAGCCTGCCCGAAGCCGTCTTCAGCGCTAATAGTAAATACCTCACGAGTGCCTGCGGGTAGCCCCAAAATAGCTTTTTCAAACCCTTCTAGCAAATTGCCGTCTCCAAACACGAACTGAGCCGGCTCTTGATCAAAGTTAGAATCAACAACATGCCCACTTTTGAGCGTCAGCGAAAAATGTAAGGTCACTTGTGTACCCTCGCCAATTACTAATGCAGTCATTATTTTCTCTTCTATTATCTTGGTTAGTTTTTAAAAATGTGCTACTTGGGATTAGATGTGCTGCCACTTAAAAAAGTATCTACCATCAAACCCACGACCCCTATCAATATACAGGCATCGGCTACATTAAATGCGGGCCAATGGCAGGTTTGCAACTCTAAACGCGCATAAAAGAACGGCAGACACGATTGGGTTGCTGGGTAAAACCAATCAATAAAGTCAACGACGTAACCCAATAGAATACGGTCGCACAGATTACCAATAGCCCCACCCAGAACAAAGCTCAGCGCAAATAGCTCTAACTTTTTTGTACGCTCGAGTCGAAGGATCCAGACCACCAACACAATACTAACAGCAGCAGCTAAAAAGGTAAGAAACCAACGCTGCCAACCACCTGCATCACTCAAAAAACTGAAGGCTGCGCCGTAATTATATAATAAAGTAAAATTAAAAAATGGCAGAAAATCATTAGGTTCTGCATAGCTGAAATTGGATACTGCCCAATTTTTCGTGATCTGATCGAGGACAAAAATAACGCCAACAATCAAAAAATAAGAGCTTTTTTGCTTAAACTCAGCTCGCCTCATAAAACTTATCACCGCCTGTATTAAATTATTAAGACTACGGAGATTTGACACCCGTATTCATACCTATCGCTGTCATATTTTACATCGCCGCTAAATAACGTTGTGACACTCAGCATGAACATATCCGCCCAAGGCTACCCTCTGTACTCAAAAGTCACCGCATTGCAATGAAGACTTAACGCGATTGGCGATTATGCCAACCTAACATCGTTGAGCAAAACCTTGGTTAGGCAAAATGCCTGACTTCGCCATTGCCATCAACGTTCTCAACACAGCGTCCACATAGCTCTTCGTGAGCAGACACCGCGCCCACATCGGCGCATTGATGCCAGCAACGCACACATTTAGCATCATCACTGGGTTCGACTAGCACTGTCAACCCCGGCACATCTGTAACTACTGCATTTGCCGGTGCCACACTTTCAACCACAAACGCATTTGAAGTGATTAGCACAAAACGCAGCTCGTTCTCTAAGCGGTTTAGCTGACGAGCCAGCTCTCCCTGACAATAAAGTGAGACGCTTGCCGACAGTGCTTTACCAACAATGCCCTCATTACGTTTTGTCTCAATCACCTTATTGACGGCATCTTTAACATCGGCAATCAGCTGCCAATAGTTTGCGCCTAACTCTTCATCAACCTTGTGAATTTGGGGGAATTGATACCATTGCGAAGCAAATACCGTCTTTTCACGATGCTCGACCTGTGGCAGGGCATCCCAAAGCTCATCAGCGGTATAACTTAATATCGGCGTTATCCAACGCGTAAACGCCTCGGCAATATGGTAGAGCGCAGTTTGTGCCGAACGACGGGCATTGCTATCAGCTTTTGTGGTGTATAAACGGTCTTTGATGATGTCGAGATAAAAACCACCCATGTCGACAATGCAGAAATTATGTAACTTTTGATAAATAACATGGAATTGGTAGCTATCGAAGGCTTCAATAAATTCTTTTTGTAAAGCCTCCGCACGCAAAATTGCCCACTGATCAAGAGCCACCAGTTCATCGACTGGCAGGCAATCAGTTACCGGATTAAAGCCATCAAGGCTTCCTAAAAAGAAGCGAGCCGTATTACGAATGCGTCGATACGAATCTGCAGTGCGCTTTAAAATTTCATCGGACACGCTCATCTCGGCACTAAAATCTGTCGCCGCTACCCAAAGTCGTAGAACATCGGCACCCAAGTCGTTCATCACTTTTTGAGGTGGGATCACATTACCAATCGACTTCGACATTTTTTTACCTTGGGAATCAACGGTAAAACCATGGGTGAGCACCTGCTTATAGGGCGGCACGCCATTGATAGTCATCGATGTTTTCAATGATGACTGAAACCATCCGCGATGCTGATCCGAACCCTCGAGGTATAAATCGGCCGGAAAACGCAAATTATCACGTGCCCGCAACACCGAGTGATGGGTAACACCGGAGTCAAACCATACATCCAAGGTATCGGTAACTTTTTCGTAGACGTCGGCGTCATCACCCAACAAATCTCGAGCATTTAAGTCAAACCACGCATCAATACCTTCTTGCTCAATTTTTTGCGCAACGACTTCAACAAGCTCCGCTGTATTGGGATGTAGCTCTTGCGACTCTTTATGCACAAACAAAGTAATGGGTACACCCCAAGTACGCTGACGCGACACACACCAGTCGGGACTATTTTCTATCATACCTTCAATTCGAGCCTTACCCCAGCTGGGGATCCACTGCACGTCACTGATGGCAGCATTGATTTTTGTGCGCAGACCTTTGTGATTAAGCGTAATGAACCACTGTGGTGTTGCGCGGAAAATTAAAGGCGTCTTAGTGCGCCAGCAATGAGGAAAACTGTGAACAAATTTAGTCTGGTAAAATAGCTTGCCACGTGCATCTAGCAAGGCGATAACTTTGTCGTCTACTTTGTAGACGTGTTCGCCCGCAAAAAACTCAACGCCACTTCTGTAGGTGCCATCTGATTGCACATAATTAATAGTCTCTATACCGTATTTTTGTGCAACCAAAAAGTCATCGGCGCCATGATCGGGCGCGGTATGCACACAACCGGTTCCGGCATCGGTGGTGACATGATCACCTAGTACCACGGGCACCTGCCTATCGTAAAAAGGATGCTGTAACAATAAATTCTCTAGCGCCGCACCATTAACTTGGCCCACAATCGCGTAATCATCGATCCCACCGCGGCTCATAACTACTTCGATTAAATCCCGAGCAATAATCAGACGCTCGCTACCCGCCTGCACCACTGCGTATTCAAAACCAGGGTTGACGCTAACGGCAGAACTGGCGGGAAGTGTCCAAGGTGTTGTTGTCCAGATTAATACCGACAACTCACCCTCGCCGGTCAGGTCGTGAATGCGCGCTGCTAATGCTTGCGCATCAACAACGGCGTAGCGGACATCGATAGAAAATGACGTTTTATCTTGGTACTCGACCTCGGCCTCAGCCAATGCTGAACCCCCGACTACGCTCCAATAAACTGGTTTATAGCCGCGCACTAAAAATCCATTTTCGGCAATTTTCCCTAAGGCACGCACCGTATCTGCCTCAGTTTTAAAATCCATGGTTAAGTAGGGATTACTCCACTCACCAAGAACACCTAGGCGCACAAAGTCTGTTTTTTGCCCTTCAACTTGCTTGGCCGCATACTCGCGACATTTTTGGCGAAACGTTTTCACATCCACTTTAGTACCGGCCTTACCGATTTTCTTCTCAACTTGGTGCTCAATAGGTAGCCCGTGGCAATCCCAACCTGGAATATAGGGCGCATCAAAACCACTTAACGTTTTAGACTTGACAATAATATCTTTCAATATTTTATTGACCGCATGTCCAATGTGAATATCACCATTTGCATAAGGAGGACCGTCGTGCAGAATAAACTGCTCGCGGCCGTGCCGTGCGGCGCGAATAATTTGATAGACATCTTGCTCTTGCCATTTTCTTAAAATCTGTGGCTCTCTCGAAGCTAAGTTAGCTTTCATAGGAAACGACGTGTTCGGTAAATTCAAGGTTGCTTTATAATCGGTCATGTTTTTATCTAGTATTATCTAATAGTTGCAATGAATAATGACAGAGACAATCTCTGTAGTGTTAGTCAACAGGTTAGCGGACAGCTCTAAGATAGCTTTGGGAACCTTAACTAGTGAAACTGCTTATGCTAAGTAAGCTTTTCTTTCAAATTAGGACTTCAAATTTAAAGGCCAAAATAAGTACGCGCTTGAACAATATCAGCCTGTATTTGATCTTTTAGTGCCTCTAAATTTTCGAAGCGCTGCTCTTCTCGAAGCTGATGATTAAATTCGACAGTGATATTCTGTCCATAAAGGTCATCGTTCCTGTCAAACAGGTGAACTTCTAAAATAGGTTTGGCATCACCGCCAAGCGTAGGCCTTACACCCACATTAGCCACACCAGCAACTGATTCATTAGAGGCCAGCTTAGCGGTAACTGCAAACACACCAGCTAGTGGTGAGGAGTAACGGCGCAGATGCACGTTTGCCGTTGGCGCGCCCAATTGGCGACCCAATTGTTGGCCTTTTACAACACGCCCACTGATTGTATAGGGCTTGCCTAGAAGGTGTGCCGCTTGCGTAAAATTATTTTGTCGCAACAGATCACGTATCCTAGTGCTACTGACACGCCGCCCATCAATTAAAAATGACTGTGTATCCGTCACCTGAAAACCATTACTTTGGCCGGCAGCAACCAGATCGGGATAACCACCACTACGCGCACTGCCAAAGCGGAAGTCATCGCCAACCACTAGATAACGCACACCTAGAGCGTTAATTAATACGTTTTGAATGAACTCTTGCGAACTTAACTGGCTAAACTTACGGTTAAAAGGCAGACATAAAACACGATCAACTCCCTGCTCAAATAGGGCTTGAACTTTTTCACCTAAGCGCATTAGTCTTGCGGGAGCCTTGTCACCACTAAAAAACTCATGGGGCTGAGGTTCAAATATCATCACCAACGAGGGCTGTCCCAAACGCTCAGACTGAATTTTTAATTGCTCAATAATCGCCTGATGACCTAGATGCACGCCGTCAAAAGAACCCATAGTGACAACATTGCCAAAATGTGTAGGACCTAAGTTATACAAACCACGGATAAATTTATGTTCAAAGGTCACAGTCGTCGCGCCAACATTTAAAATGGCAATTATAACGGCTAGAAAAGAAACGACAACTGCTATCGCTTCAAAGATTTTGAAAAATTAAATTAAGGTGCCTAGGTAGCAAAGTAGCTATAAGGATTTTCAAACGGTTTTCTAAACTTTCATTAACCCTCTGACGAGCTCTAGCACTAGCTGACAAGCGGATTACCTGACTAAACTCACTACAGACCGTGAACGTTATAATGATTGACACAAATTAGCGCAATCTTCGCCATCCTCACGACAAATTACAGCGCATGCCCTCACTTTAAGACCCTAGGTACTGCTTTAGGTACTACTCTAGGTACTACTCTAAGTACTACTCTTAAGTACTAGCCGAAATAAACATGCGTTGACGCGCCCCCCCCTAGCGCTTCGGGTATATCAAA
>JBLIME010000056.1:0-13488 GCA_047638515.1 Pseudohongiellaceae bacterium | reverse complement strand
ACCAAAGACGTTCGTCATAAAGTGGCACAAATTATTGCCGACGAAGTCACCGCCGCAGATGTTGACCTCACTATTCGAATTTTTCCCTCTAAATCGTTAGTTAAACCCAAAGAACAATACAACCTAATGAGCCGCAATCTCCTAGACATGTCGGTGTTCCCCCTCAGCTATGCAGCCGGTCAGCAACCAGACTTCAGCTTAACGCTAATGCCGGGCTTGGTTAAAAATCACGATCATGCCGTGCGCTTAGCCAACTCTCCCTTTATGGATGGCATCGAGGCAAAAATGGCAGAAGACGATGTCATGGTCCTCGCCCATGGTTATCTAGCCGGTGGTTTTGTCAGCAAGGGCGAGTGTATTGTTAAGCCTAGCGATATGGAAGGCATGCAGTCTCGTGCAGCGGGCAAGTCTTTTGAGCAGATGCTTCAAGGCGCAGGCGCGTCGATCACCTCGATGTCTTCATCAGAAATTTACAGTGCCATGCAAACTGGTATTCTCGATGTCGCCAATACCTCGTCATCTTCATTCGTCTCTTATCGCATTTATGAGCAGGTGAAGTGCTATACACCAGCGACTGCCGACGCCGCCCTTTGGTTTTTATATCAGCCCGTTATTATGAATAAAACCAAATTTGAAAAGCTCAACGCCGATCAGCAAAAAGCGTTGTTAGCCGCCAGTAAAAAAGCAGAAGCTTACTACCTTGAAGAAGCTAAAAAGCAAGATGCCAACTCGGTTGACGTGTTTCGTAAAGCGGGTGTAACAATCGCGACCATGACACCTGAAAATTTCAATGAGTGGCGCGCTCTAGCTCAAGAGACTTCATACAAACAGTTTCTAGCCTCAAACCCTGACGGCAAAGCGCTATTAGAGATGGCTCTGTCTGTCGACTAAGCCTTGATTGCATGATTCTCGTGTGGGCAGCAAGCTGCTGCCCACTAATAATAGGTGTGCAATGAAGGTGTAAATATGACGGCCCACACTCCCAACCAGTCTATCGATACAACCCCCCTCCTCAACAAAGAAAGACCACTTTTTATCAAAGCCGTGTCTTTACTGTCGACCGTTTCGGGGTGGTGTTCAGCATCGATGACGTTAGCGGCAGTTTTTATTACCTGCCAAATGATTTTTATTCGGTTCGTGCTCAACGGGTCTACCGCATGGCAAACCGAGGCAATTATTTATTTAATTATCGGCGCAACACTCGTCGGTCTGCCTTTTGTGCAGCAAGTTCGCGGACACGTTAATGTTGATTTAATTCCTTTGGCGCTGCCTGCTCGCGCACGTTATTACCTAGCGATTTTTACCCTATGCGTATCCGCAGGGGTTATTGGCATTATGTTTTTCTACAGTTATGAATACTGGCATTTAGCTTTTTCTCGCGGTTGGACCACCGACACGGTGTGGGGGGTTCGTTTATGGATTCCGCATTTATCGATGGTGATTGGCTTTGGTCTACTTTTTTTACAACTGGTGGCCGACTTAGTGGCGGTTGTATTAAACGTTGAAACACCTTTTGGCTTGGGAGAAAAGTAATGGATCCATTGATGCTCAGCGCCCTGGTGGGTGTGACGACTATTCTGGTATTGTTTTCAGGCATTTCTATTGGTATTGGTCTACTCGTTGTGTCTGGACTATTCCTAATTACGTTCAGTGGCTTGCGGTCATTAGAACTCATGCCAGAAATATTTTTTGGCAAGCTCGATAGTTTTGCGCTGCTATCGATTCCTATGTTTATTCTGATGGGCTCGACGATATCGTCGACACGTGCAGGTGCTGACTTGTACGAAGCGCTAGAGCGCTGGTTAACGAAAGTCCCCGGTGGTTTAGTGGTGTCTAACTTGGGTGCTTGCGCGATGTTTGCGGCCATGTCGGGTTCGAGTCCGGCGACCTGCGCCGCCATCGGTAAGATGGGCATCCCCGAGATGGTCAAGCGCGGCTACCCCGAGGGCATTGCCACGGGCTCCATTGCAGCGGGTGGTACTTTAGGGATCTTAATTCCGCCGTCGATCACTATGATTGTCTACGGTGTTGCTACCGAGACCTCCATTGGTCGGCTGTTTTTAGCGGGCGTGATGCCGGGTCTAATGCTAGTGGGATTATTTATGGCTTGGTCGATCTATGCAACGTGGCGCTCGGGCAATCGCGCTTTAATGACGCCACAAAACTACAGCTGGCGAGAAAAGTTTGAAGTGCTACCGCGGGTACTGCCTTTTGTGGCCATCATTATTGGCGTGTTGTATGCGATGTATGGCGGTGTGGCAACGCCGTCGGAAACTGCCGCTGTGGGCGCCCTGCTGTGCTTAGTTATTGCGATGATTATTTATCGATTAACGAGCCCTAAAAAGTTATGGACAATTTTGCGTGATAGTACCAAAGAGAGTGTGATGATTTTATTTATCATTGCAGCCGCCGGGGTATTCTCTTACATGCTATCGAGTCTTTATATCACTCAAGCAATTGCGGAGTGGATTAGTGCACTCGATATCGCCCCTTGGCAGTTGATGATTTTGGTGAACGTATTTTTAATCATCGCGGGATTTTTTCTACCTCCGGTGGCTGTTATTTTAATGACTGCGCCTATTTTGTTGCCCGTGATTATTAGTGCGGGCTTTGATCCTATCTGGTTTGCGGTAGTGTTGACAATTAATATGGAGATTGGATTAATATCGCCGCCGGTCGGGTTAAACCTTTACGTGATCAATGGTATCGCTCCGGATATATCGTTAAAGACTATTTTACTGGGATCACTGCCTTTTGTTGGCTGCATGATCGTTGCTATTTTTCTGTTGTATTTGTTCCCCGGTATTGCCACTTGGCTTCCCGAGGCTGTAATGGGGCCCACAAACTAATGAGTATGATGATGGAGTTATTGGCGAATATCTTTGATCGCCGCTATTCGCCCTTTGAAAAAGGTAAAAACGATAACAGCTCAATTATAGCCCTGATGGATAAATTGATCAGTACCGCGGGCGAATCTTCTGGAATTGCTTTGGCAACTCAGATTCTTGATCGCTTTGAGATATCGAGTGATGCAGATAAGCTGGCATTTTTTAACCACTTGTCGAGTGAGATGGATATTGATTTCGACGTGGTTCAAAAAGCATTAGCAGACTACCAATTAAAGTCATCTAAAAGAACGTATCACGCTTATATGCAGGCAGTTGAGCCTCGGCGACAAGAACTGATTCGACGCCTCAATCAAGTGTCAGGGGCTACTGGCAAACTGGTTGCTATGCGAGCAGAACTGTTACGACTAAAGCAGCAGTCGGACACGCTCGCTGCACTAGATCTCGATTTCAGACATTTGTTTGTGTCGTGGTTCAACCGTGGTTTTTTAGTGATGCGGCCCATTAACTGGGAAACTCCCGCATATATACTCGAAAAAATTATAGCTTATGAAGCCGTGCATGCAATCGACAGTTGGGATGATTTACGTCGGCGTATGCAGCCAAAAGATCGATATTGTTTTGCTTTTTTTCATCTGTCTATGCCAGATGAACCACTAATTTTTGTTGAAGTCGCATTGATTCGTGGTATTCCGACGTCGGTGCAAAATATATTGTCTGAAGATCGAGAAGAGCTAGCCGTCGGTAGCGCCGATACGGCGGTGTTCTATTCGATATCTAATTGTCAGCAGGGCTTGAGTGGCATTTCGTTCGGTAGTTCGTTGATTAAGCAAGTTGCCGCTGACTTGTCGGCTAAGTTTAGTAATCTTAAAAACTTTGTCACGCTCTCGCCGATCCCCGGTTTGATGAAATGGGCTGATAAGGCCGGTCTTGACACGACTAGTGAGCCCTTCAGCAATATGAGAGCTCTAGCGGCTTATTATTTGCTAAGTGTGAAAGTTGCCAATGGTAAACCACTTGATCCGGTTGCAAGATTTCATTTGGGTAACGGAGCTAAAGTACATGCTATTCACAGCGATGCGGATCTATCAGAAAAAGGAGTCATTCAATCGGGTGGCGCCATGGTTAATTACCTTTATAAGTTAGGCGATATATCTGCTAACCATGAAAAGTTCGCTGCGACAGGTCACGTAATGGCTAATCAAGATATTCATAAGCTTAGTGACAATTTAATACCAATATTGAGAGAAACTATTAATGTCGAACCCTCTGTACGATAGCTTGTTTGCCTCTTATGCAGGTAGAAAAACAACTTTTATTATTGACTCCTTTCACCATGAAGAGGTGTCGTACGACGATTTTCTAAAACTATCTGCACAATGCGCTAATGCTATAGTTGCGCAGGGTTTACAACCTGGAGACCGTCTTGCTGCACAGGTCGATAAATCGGTTGCTACTCTAGTGCTATATGCGGCTTGTGTGCAAACAGGGATCGTCTACCTACCACTAAATACCGCCTATACGGCTGCAGAAATTGATTATTTTATAAAAGACTCGGGTGCTAAGTTACTAGTTTGCGGGTCGGAGTCAGAGCCGAAACTGGCAGCTGTCGCTAAGGCTCATCAGACAATACTGATGACGCAATCCGCCGACGGTAAGTCTGGAAGTTTACCAGTTGCTTGTCGTGATTCATTATCTATATTTTCAATAGTCGATCGTGATCTCGACGATATCGCGGCTTTTTTGTATACCTCAGGTACCACTGGTCGTTCTAAAGGCGCAATGTTAACTCAGCGTAATTTATTATCAAATGGTGAGACATTATCAGAGGTATGGCAATTTAGCGAAAATGATGTACTGCTTCATGTGCTGCCAATCTTTCATACTCATGGGTTATTTGTGGCAACTAACGTGGCTTTAGCCGCCGGTGCAAAGATGATTTTCGAGCCAAGTTTTAATATCGATCGAATCATTAAGTTATTGCCTAACGCTACGACTCTTATGGGAGTGCCAACCTTCTATACTCGCCTGTTAAGTGATGATCGTTTTAATCGTGAACTCACTGAGCATATACGTTTATTTATATCTGGTTCAGCACCCCTATTAGCCGAAACCCATGTGCAGTTTGAAATACGCACAGGGCATCGTATTCTCGAGCGCTATGGTATGACTGAGACCAACATGTGCACATCAAATCCTTATGATGGCGAGCGACGCGCGGGTACAGTAGGCTTTCCATTACCCGGCATAGCATTGAAAATAACCGATCCAGCGACAGGTAAAGAATTGCCTAAAGGTGAAATCGGTCAGATTGAAGTGCGGGGTCCGAACGTATTTAAGGGCTATTGGAATATGCCAGAAAAAACAGCAGATGAGCTGCGCAGCGACGGCTTTTTTATAACAGGTGATCTGGGCTTAGTCGATGAGGAGGGTTATTTAAGCATTGTTGGGCGCAACAAAGATCTTATTATATCTGGTGGCTACAATATCTATCCAAAAGAAATTGAGTTAGTGCTCGATGAACAACCAGGTGTTGTAGAGAGTGCAGTGGTTGGTGTTCCACATCCCGACTTTGGCGAAACTGTCGTTGGTGTTCTAGTCGTCGACAGTGACTCGGTGGATATAGGCAATATAGAAATTTCTGTTAAAGAGCAGTTAGCAAGATTTAAACATCCTCGTCAGCTAGTTATCGTTGATGCCCTACCCAGAAACACTATGGGTAAGGTACAAAAAAATCTATTGAGAGATCAATATAAAGAGCTTTTTATCGGCTAGTTAGAGACGGTTTCTAAGACTGCTCACACTTTTTGGTTAATACCGACAGTAACAAAATTGCTTGGATACCAAGAGCGGACTTAGAGTAGGCCACTCTCGGTCCGTTCTCACGACATCTCGATTGTAAGCGACAGGCCCTCGATCTAGCTGGCATAAACTTGCGTGCAATAATGCCGGCGTAGGTCACTTGTCGCGAACATACTGTTATGGCGATGACAGTGATTTCAGTAGCGGCTTCTAAGTGGTCAAGGCTTCGTTAGAGTGCTTAATTGAAGTGTCGTTTAAGGCTTGCTTAACGCAGACTAAAATAGCGTTGAGGTTGGCACTCATTACATCTCGACTTTTGGCAATTCCACAATAGCGCCGATCATCGATCTTAACTTGTACGTAACCCATAGCACTCGCGTCGGTACCCGAACCTAAAGCGTGTTGATGATAGTGCGCGATTTCGAGGCGAAAACCAAAATGGTTTTCTATGGCATCGCAAAATGCTGACAAAGCTCCGTCACCTTGCCCATTAATAATCTGCTGAGTTTTATCGTCATCATGATTGATCAGGATAGCGCGAATATGTTCATGCGTACCGTTATGTGCCAACTGGTAACTACCTAATTGATGTGTATCGTCCGTGCGCATAAAGGCAGATTCAACAATTTCCCAAATTTTCTCGGGAGCGACTTCAATAGATGCTTGCTCAGCGTGAGCTTGCACTTTTCTGCTAGCTTCTATTTGTAGCCAGCGCGGTAATTGTAAACCGTAATCTTGCTCTAAGATGTAGGCAACACCGCCTTTGCCCGATTGGCTGTTAACACGAATAACCGATTGGTAATCGCGACCAAGGTCTTTCGGGTCTATGGGCAAGTAGGCAACATCCCATGGTTCATCGGATTTTTGTTGGGCTAGGCATTTGCGGATGGCATCCTGATGGCTGCCGGAAAATGCAGTAAAGACCAGCTCACCAAACCACGGATGACGTGGGTGCGTCGCGATTTGTGTGCATTCGTGTACAGTGCGAACAATCTCGTCAGCATTGGATAAATCCAACTTGGGGTTGATACCTTGGCTGTAAAGGTTCATTGCTAGGGTTACAAGGTCCATATTGCCGGTTCGTTCACCGTTTCCCATCAAGGTGCCTTCAATTCTATCGGCTCCCGCCATTAAACCGAGCTCAGCTGCAGCGACACCACAACCGCGATCGTTGTGAGTATGCAAGCTTACAATAACGCAATCTCGTTGCTTAATTGCATCGCAAAAGAACTCTATCTGATCGGCAAAAACGTTAGGTGTGGCGCACTCAACGGTTGCGGGTAAATTAAGAATGATTTTATGTGCAGGTGTCGGTTGCCAAACATCGATAACGGCATTGCAAATTTCAATAGAAAAATCTATTTCAGTACTTGAGAAGCTTTCGGGGGAGTACTCAAAATACCACGCTGTGTTTGGATATTTCTTTGATTCATCTAATACCTTTTGGGCCCCCCTTATAGCAATGGCCACAATTCCTTGCCTGTCAAGTTTAAATACCTTGTCGCGCTGTACCGGCGATGTCGAATTGTAAACATGAACAATAGCTTGCTTTGCGCCCTTAAGTGCCTCGTAAGTTCTCTCTATGAGTTCTGGTCTTGCCTGAGTTAAAGCCTGAATTTTGACATCGTCGGGTATTTGTTCTTCTTCAATTAGCCAACGACAAAAATCAAAGTCTGGCTGTGAGGCCGATGGAAAACCGATCTCTATTTCTTTGAAACCTAACTTAATCAGTAGCGCCCACATCTTTTGTTTTTGGATAACATTCATTGGCTCTATGAGTGCTTGATTGCCGTCGCGTAAATCGACCGCACACCAGATAGGAGCCCGAGTAATTTGTTCTGATGGCCAGCGACGATTAGGTTTCTTGATAACAGTAAAGGGTCGATATTTGGTGTGGTCAAACGAACTCATTTAGATGTGCTCTGATAGTGAATAGATTCGAGATAGAAGCTTCATGCCTTACTCAACGACCTTTTGAGTTGTCGAGTGCAAACATCCTCGTGAGACATTCGCAGTGTCAATGCTTGGGTAAAGCGAAGACTTAATGACAAAGCAATGAAGTTATAATAGCCAATTAGCTGTAGAATTAAATTGCTAGTTAGCTAACTAATTTGCTTTTATTAGCAGAATTAGTCAATAAAGTAGTTATAAATGAAGTATTATTGCCACTAATTAGCAAGGGTTAGATTTTTGTACTCTATTTGAGCTTAACGCTGCTTTCAGTACCTTTTTGAGGTTTATCAATGTTGGATCTAGATCGTATTGACAAGCGTATTCTGTCTGAGTTGCAAAAAGACGGTAGTATTACTAATTTACAGCTAGCCGATAAGATAGGTTTGTCGCCTTCGCCGTGCTCAAGGCGTGTTAAGGCATTAATAGAGTCGGGCATCATCGGAGCAACGGTGACAGTGCTGAATGAAAAAAAGCTAGGGCTAAGTTTAACTGCGCTAATCAATATTAGTATGGATCGACACACTCCAGAGCGTTTCAATAATTTCGAAGCTGCAGTGTCAAGTTATCCAGAGGTACAAGAGTGCTTGCTGATTACTGGATCGACAGCAGACTACCAACTTAAAGTCGTAGTGCAAGATATGGAGGCTTATCAAGCGTTTTTACTGGGTAAGTTAACTAAAATAGAGGGTGTCACCGGAGTTCACTCTAGTTTTGTCATGAGAAAAGTAGTCGATACTCGAGCTTTACCGCTTAATTTTCTTTAAAGGCTAGCTAAAAAAGCTGGCTAAGTTTGCCGATTGGTCTGTATAAAATACATCTAGAAGGCACCGTGTCCATCAGAGGTCTAGACCCGCGCTCGATGCCTAGAAGGTCATTTATGTGAAGCAATTAACGGGTTCAGCAAAAGATATGATGCGCGGCATCGCTTTTCAAATACCGTAAATTGACGCCGTCGTTAAAGGCGCTAAGGTTTGTTGCTTGTCTAGAGGGTGATGACTTTGATAAATGTCCATACAATACCAACACAATGTTGATTCCTATAAAAAATTAAGCAGAATATTATGCCATCAAAAGATTTGTCATCCACGGGCTTATTAACCATTGATTTAGGTGCCATTCAATCTAATTGGCTGTCCCTCAAAAATAGTATCCAGCGTGCCAATGGATCAGCTAGATGTGCAGCAGTGATCAAGGCGAACGCCTATGGTTTAGGCGTTAAGCCCGTTGCGCTATCGCTGGCGGCTGTAGGTTGCGAAGAATTTTTTGTGGCCACGCTTAATGAGGGCGAGGAGTTACGAGGAATCCTTGGTCCCAAACCAGCGATTTATGTATTAGGCGGTATTCTTCACGGATTTAATCAAGGTGAATCCGGTGAGCGGTGGGTCCAGTTTAATTTAATACCGGTGCTTTACGACGCCGAGCATGTGCAACAATGGCTAGTTTTTTGCGAAAATCAGCATCAAGCCTGCGCCTGCGCCTTAAAAGTTGACACTGGCATGAACCGTCTAGGGCTTTCTGCTGTTGAGCTAGATGAGTTGCTCTGCGCTATCGATGCCGATAAACTCAAATTTATACGGTTTAAGCCGGTTGTACTGATGAGTCATTTAGCCTGCGCCAATGATAGTAAAAGCGCGTTTAATGGGCAACAGCTCGTAGCTTTTAATATTGCAGCCAAAAAAACAGTTAATTACTTCCCTCATATTCGCC
This sequence comes from Pseudohongiellaceae bacterium, assembly GCA_047638515.1. Taxonomy (GTDB): domain Bacteria; phylum Pseudomonadota; class Gammaproteobacteria; order Pseudomonadales; family Cellvibrionaceae; genus CANLBN01. Next base: position 4,180 of record JBLIME010000056.1, on the reverse strand, counting down.
TAAGTTTAAGCAACTCCTCAGGCATTTTCTTAGATAGTCAGTTCCACCTTGATCTGTGTCGTCCGGGGATAGCCCTTTATGGGGGTAATCCAGTCGGGTCTCATGCGGGTGTTGAGCGCAATCCAATGCAACAGGTCGTCTCTCTTTCGCTGCCGGTTATGCAACATAAAATCATCAAAAGAGGTGAGTCTATTGGTTACGGACAAACATTTACTGCCGAAAAGGAGATGCAGGTCGCCGTTGTTTTTGGCGGCTATGCCGATGGTATTATGCGCTCGTTGAGTAACCGCGGTTTTGCTTGGTGCAATGATATTTCCGTACCAATGATTGGACGTGTGTCAATGGACTCAGTTTTTTTTGATGTGACGGAGCTAGATCATCGACCGGATAGTGTGCAATTATTTAACGGCAACGACTGTCTCGATCTGCTCGCGTTGGCTGCTGGCACCATAGGTTATGAGATATTGACGAGTTTAGGTAGCCGTTATCAACGTCAATATATCAACGCAAACGCTGATAATAGATATAACATGTTGAGTAACAGCTATGATAAATGACGAGGTTCTCATAGGCTTTTTGTCAGATGGTAGCGTCCACTCTGGCACGGACATTGGTTTGCAATTAGGTGTTTCACGCACTGCCATTTGGAAGCGTCTAAAAAAATTATCTGCTCTTGGTCTAGTGGTTGAGTCGGTTAAAGGTTGCGGTTATCGGCTCTCGCAGAAGGTAGAGCTGTTAGATAAGGAGACAATGAAAGCGCACTTATCGGATGCAGCTAAGACAATTATTGACGATTTGCATGTTTTGTCGATGACCGATTCCACCAATAACTATCTGCTAGAGCGGATCAAACGCAAGCAGGGTTTAGCGGTTGCCAATATCTGTTTAGCAGAGTACCAGTCCGGTGGTCGTGGCCGTCGAGGGCGGACGTGGACAAGTCCCTATGGCAGTAATCTATATCTGTCTATCGACTGGCAATTTGAAGCTGGGGTGGCAGCACTCGAAGGCTTAAGTCTTGCTGTCGGGGTCGTCATTGCCGGTGCGTTGGCTGAGGTGGGTGTGACCGGGGTGTCTCTAAAGTGGCCCAACGACATTCTTGTTAATGGTGCGAAGTTAGGCGGAATATTAATCGATGTTCGTGGCGACCATGCGGGACCTTGCCGTATCGTGGTTGGTGTTGGGATTAACGTTAATATGTCAAAGCAAAGCGTGGCTATCGACCAGTTGTGGACCGATATAAACACTATTTGTGGCGAGGTGTCGCGCAATCTACTAGCGGCAACCATTATTGAGGAGCTGGTCGCACTATTGGCAGCTTTCGAATCGACAGGCCTAAAGCCCTTTGTCGACCAATGGCAACACTTAGATGCATTTAGTAATCAACTAGTTGATGTTATTTCAGGCGCGCAGAAAGTATCGGGCATCTGTTGTGGTATTGCCGACAATGGAGCGCTCGTGATTGATCGTGGTGGCGTTAAACAATACATGCATGGAGGTGAGCTGTCACTGAGGTTAAGCCGTGAATCTTGAAATAGATATGGGCAATACGCGCTTTAAATGGAGGCTTAAAGAGAACGAAGAAATCATTAATCGCGGCAGTGTTGCCAATAAAGACATTGGTAGTGCTGCCGATTTCGATCATGTGTTTGCCTCTATTGAACAATACCATCCGACGCAGATCCGTGTTGCTAGTGTGTCTAGTAAAAACAAGAATTACTTTGATTGCTGGTGTCAACAGCGATGGCTGTTGATGCCGGATTATTTAAAAGTTTCAGAGCTTGAGTTGGGCGTCACTAATGCATATAACGATGTTGGTCAAATGGGTGTTGATCGCTGGCTAGCGATAGTTGCCGCCTATTCGTGGGTAGGTGCTCAGGCCTGCTTAGTCGTCGATTGTGGCAGTGCCTGTACCATTGACTTAGTAATGGCTGACGGTACGCATTTGGGTGGCTATATCGCTCCAGGTGCTGAATTAATGAAAAATTCATTGTTCCGCGATACGGACCGCGTAAAGCTCAGTGAACTTAATTATGATGGTAATCTGCATCCAGGCACGACGACCCAAGAGGCGGTGTCTGCCGCCTTGTGGCTTATGCACTTAGGCTTGGTAAATGCCGCTCTGCAGCAGCTGTTAGATGAGGGCGCAGTGAGGCCTCGTGTGTTATTTACTGGGGGTGCTGGCGAGCATTTGTTAGGCCTTTTTTATGCCAGCTTTACTGAAGAATCGAAACTTAAGCTGATATCTACAGTGGAGTTCAAACCAGATCTAGTGTTAGATGGTATTTCGCTCTTGCTGGAGCGCTGCTAACAAGTAATCGTCAAGGATATGCTAAGCAAGTGCTGCACAGGTGCTAGGTAATTTTTAACCGCTACGTATTGATTACTGACTGTCGGCTCAGCGTTAATCAATAAGTCTTCGAACGCAGTCGAGGCCTAAGCTAAAAGTCTAGAGTCAAGCATTGCTGGGCGCTTAACGTGAAGTCTACGACATAAGAGAAGTGATATGCGCTGGATCTTAATTAGTTTGTTGATCGTCAATGTGGGTGTATTCATCTACACCCAATTTATTCCAGCAGTGGGAGAGAATGCTCAGCAGGCTTTGGCGACCAAAGAGTTGGACTTAAACACTGCTTCGGCATCAATTACGCTTTTGATCGAAGCTGAGCGCTCATCTGCTAACGTACAGCCAATAGCTGCTGTGCCCAGCACCTCGACAATAAAGCCTGAGCATTCATCTCTGTGCACCCTGGTCGGACCATTTTCAAGATTATTGTCTGCAGAATATTTTTTGGAGAAGCTGCAGTCTTTGGGAGTAAATTCTGAAATAAGAAGCATCGTCGTCGTCAGCCATCGTGGCTATTGGCTACATCTAGTGCCTGAAAAATCACGTAAAGAGGCTCTGCGTCGTTTGAGTGAGTTACAGGCTAGGGGAATAGATAGTTATGTTATCCCCGATGGCATTTTAGCTAATGGGGTTTCTTTAGGTATGTTCTCGAACAAGTCGCGCGCACAGATAATGAAAGCCGCGATTGAAAGTAAGGGGTACAAACCAAAAATAGTTGATGTTCCGCGTGAGCAAAAAGAGCTTTGGGTGTTCTTGCAGAAGGGTGAAGCGGCCAAAATAGGTGATGAAAAGTGGGTAATGCTGATTTCTGCAGAAGATTTGCTACAAAAACGACAAAATGTGTGTACAGATCTTGCGTCTCGATGAAAGTTTCTCTAGAATCCCGCCTCCATTAATAGAAGATGACAAAAGAAACCTCGTTTTGCTAGTTTAATGGAATTTGCTGACGTAGCTCAGTTGGTAGAGCAGCTGACTTGTAATCAGCCGGTCGGGGGTTCGACTCCTCTCGTCAGCTCCAACTATTGGATGGTCACTATCAAAAAGTGTGGCCATTATTATACGGCACCGCCGCCTCACCCAAACCCTGGGTGCGCTTGCGCAACGCCTATGTTTATAGCTCGCCTCTATGCGTAGAGGTGAGTTACTTGTTTTAGGTCAGCCTTTCATTGGCGTGACTAAAATGCCGCAGGGGTTCCAGAGTGGCCAAATGGATCAGACTGTAAATCTGACGCGAAAGCTTCGGTGGTTCGAATCCACCCCCCTGCACCATATTTGTTTGATCGGTCTCACTACGGTTTTTTTGAGTAATTAGCGGGTATGGTACAATGGTAGAACCTCAGCCTTCCAAGCTGATGATGCGGGTTCGATTCCCGCTACCCGCTCCAGTTAGCGCAAGTACTTGAGTTGATATTGGTCGAACGCTGGCTACAGTCTTGAAAGTTCGCTCATGTAGCTCAGTTGGTAGAGCACACCCTTGGTAAGGGTGAGGTCAGCAGTTCGAATCTGCTCATGAGCTCCATCAAGAAAAGTGAGGCAGCTAGCAATGAGTTAATAGCGGTCTACTGTTTGTCTGAAGATGAATAGATAGCTGCTTTTTTGTGTATATGCTTTGGCCAGTTAGTATGGTGGCCGAGGTAAGATTAGAATTTAAATTTTTTCAACATTGATATACAGCGCAGTAAATGCGCATAGAAAGTCGGAGACGCTCACAATGGCAAAAGAAAAGTTCGAACGTAACAAGCCCCACGTCAACGTGGGCACGATTGGTCACGTCGATCATGGTAAAACAACTCTCACAGCGGCTTTAACACGCGTCTGTGCTGAGGCCTACGGCAA
>JBLIME010000055.1:0-13857 GCA_047638515.1 Pseudohongiellaceae bacterium | reverse complement strand
CGCTCACGGCACAGCACTAGTAGAGCTTGGCTGTCATTTAGCGCAGGGCTATGGCATTGCACGGCCTATGCCCGCTGACCAGATGCCTAAATGGGCCGCGGACTGGCAACCTGATGAAGCATGGCTTGCCAATGCCTAATGACACTTGCGGTTAACAATAACATCCATCAATTGCTTAATTACTCAAACTCATCATGGCTGTTATCGTCACTTAACAGTTGGCTGGTTAGAGTTAGCAGTTGATCCATTAAGATAAGAACGATGACCAGCAGACTGCTAACGCACTCGACAGGTCTGCAGAAAGATAAGCTAGACGCCACAACATTACCATCAACGCAAGCGACCGCCTTATCTCCAGCACAAGATCGATATAATCCCAGCAAGCCAAACAACTCATCTAAAATTCGATCGTAAAAAGCTCTCTGATCGATAAAAATTAATCAATACCGATCAATAAATTTTTTAATGACTCACACACAAAATAAATAAACAATTAAATCAGTCACTTGAAAACATCAACTAACTGGTACAAAATTTGCAGAATTCAGATATAGATTTAATGGTCTAAACATTGATGGCGAGTGAAAGCTCTCTGCAGGTAGCTGCAAACTAAACATGAGGAAATAGCCTAGATAAAAACTAGTCCATGAGCAGCTATTTTGACAACTTGTGCCCGTTTTATTAAATGGCGGCACACGAGCCAGGTTACTTGGTTCAGAGTCGATTGACGCCAAGCACTTTTAAACACTTAGCGATTAGGCAGACATGTTCAAGTCAGGGCAGCAAATAAAAGGTTTGTCAAAACTAACGTATTATCCTTTCATCTTAAAAAGTATAAATACATGAGTCGAGTGTTTCAGTCACTACAGTCACGATTAATTCTACTTATTGTGCTAGTCGCAGTACCTGGGCTTGTAGCACTGATAACTGATGCTTTTGCACATAGAAAAACTGCGACCGATAAGGCCATTCAACAAGCCATTAAAACAGTTGATGTCATGATGGCAAAAAAGATCGAAGTGATTGAAAATGTCGAGCATTCTTTAAAACATTTATCTACTTTACCCGTCCTTATAAACTTCGAATCTGCTAAGTGCAGTCTTTTTTTGGCTAATATTCTAAAGCTCGACATCAACTATATCAATTTAGGCGTATCGAACGTAAATGGCGACTTTTTTTGTAGTGCTAAGCCACTTGATAAGCCCGTTAATGTAGCCGATAGACCTTATATTCAGCATGCACTGGCAACGGATGGCTTCTCAATTGGAGAGAGACAAGTTGATCGTGTCACTGGGACCAACAGTATCAATTTTGCCTACCCAGTAGCGCATCCGCAGACCGGTGAAACTATCGCTTTTGTCATTGCCGCTTTGTCATTTGAATGGTGGGGCCAGCATATATTAGAATCTCGCTTATCAAAAAATGCAGCGGCCTATATCAGCGACCATAATGACAAGCTCGCTGTAGACTTTTCAAGTGACGGCAACCTTCTTGTCTCTTTAATTAAAAGTTGGTCATACCGCTCACCGAATGACGATTCAAATCAAAATCAAGCTACCACAATCAACGAAGCTACTGACGGAAGTCGGAGCTTAGTTGTCAGTCGCAAACTAAATATAGACAACACCTCAGACGAGATAACAATCAGTATAGGCATTCCACTTGATGCCGAACTATCGGCAATTAATTGGCGATTTATAAAAGTAGGTATACTCGAAACTTCTTTTGTAATGCTGGTGCTAATTATAGCGATATGGGTTATTCGGAGAAGTGTGCTAAATCCACTCGATAATCTGCTGCAGTCCATCAAAAATTTAGAGCTAGGCAATACCGTGGTTATGCCATCGCAACAGGGTGCTGTAGAACTTGTCGAGTTAGGACAGCGTTTTTTCACAATGGCAACAGTCCGCTCAAACGCACAACAGCAATTAGAAGATAGCCAAATCTCCTTAAGACAAAGCGAAAACGCTTTATCGCGCCATATTGAAAATATGCCATTCGGCTATATTGCTTGGGACCGCGATTTTAACTGCACGGAGTGGAACAAATCTTCAGAGAAAATTTTTGGCTACACTGCCCAAGAAGCCATAGAGAACAATGCATTAGAACTCATTATGGCGCCTGAGTTACGAGATCAAGTTAACTCGGACTACGCTTCATTGATTAAACGCAGGGGCGGGATCCATAAAACAACTGAGAACACCACCCAAGATGGTCGCACCATCATTTGTGAGTGGTCCAATACACCCATTATTGGTGTGGATGGCCAATTCTATGGCGTAGCCTCACTGGTTCAAAATGTCACAGCAAGAAAGCAACTTGAAGAAAAGCAAAATTTGGCCGCTAGCGTCTTCTCTCACGCTCGTGAAGGCATTTTCATAACTGATGCCGATGGCATAATCATTGATGCCAATGGAGCTTTTGTAGATGTAACAGGCTATCGGCGCGAAGAAGTTATCGGCTATAACCCTAGGGTTCTTAAGTCTAGGGAGCAATCTCAAGAATTTTTTAGCCGCATGTGGACCTCTCTTACCAGTCTTGGCTACTGGCACGGTGAGATCTGGAATAACCGCAAAAACGGGGAAATATACCCAATATTAATGACGATTAGTGCGGTGTATGACAACGCTAACGATTTAAAAAATTATGTTGCGTTATTTTCCGACATCAGCTTACTAAAGAGAAATCAGCAGCAGTTAGAACAGATTGCTCACTACGATATGTTGACCAACTTACCTAATCGTATGCTGCTGGCCGATCGTTTAGAGCAAGCCATCGTGCGTAGCAAACGTCTTCAAAAATCGCTGGCGGTAGCGTTTCTCGATCTAGATGGATTCAAAGCGATCAACGATGTTCACGGTCACAGTGTCGGCGATGAATTACTGGTTATACTTGCGCTTCGAATGCGCGAGGCATTGCGCGAGGGCGATACATTGTCACGCTTTGGTGGGGATGAGTTTGTAGCGTTACTGGATGGCTTTGATAGTGCCGAAGATTATGACGCTATACTGACGCGTCTGCTGACGGCCGTAACTCAGCCAGTAGCAATAAACGATACAATACTCAAAGTCTCAGCCAGCATTGGTGTCACTCTTTACCCGGCGGATAATTCAGATGCAGATCAGCTGATACGCCACGCCGATCGGGCGATGTATGTGGCCAAAGAAAAAGGTAAAAACCGTTACCAATTATTTGATATAGCATCGGATGATGCGATGAAAAGTCATCGCGAAAGCCTGCAAAAAATTACTAGTGCGTTTGTAAATCGTGAATTTTTACTCTATTACCAGCCAAAAGTTAATATGAAAACGGGAGCCATCGTTGGTGCAGAAGCGCTCATTCGCTGGCAACACCCCAAACGTGGACTGCTCTCCCCTATTGAGTTTTTACCTGTCATTGAAGATCATGTCATCAGCATAGATATTGGTAAGTGGGTGATCGATACAGCACTCACTCAAATTGCTCAATGGCAGGCACAGGGCGTCAATATTTCTGTCAGCGTCAATGTCAGCGCACTGCAGCTTCAGCAAAAAGATTTTGCCAGCACTTTAGCCAGCTTATTAGCCGTTCATCCCGACGTTAAGCCGAGCGCCTTACAGTTAGAAGTACTAGAAACCAGTGCGTTCGGCGATGTGATGGACGTTTCAGAAATCATGCACAAGTGCTTAGAGTTAGGGGTGAGCTTTGCGATCGATGATTTTGGGACGGGATATTCGTCACTTACCTATCTAAGACGCCTACCAGCCCACTTGATAAAAATAGACCAAACTTTTATACGCGACATGCTGGACGACTCGGATGACTTCGCTATTGTCACCGGCGTCATCGCTTTGGCTAAATCGTTCAAACGCGATGTTATTGCCGAAGGTGTAGAAACTATCGCTCACGGCACAGCACTAGTAGAGCTTGGCTGTCATTTAGCGCAGGGCTATGGCATTGCACGGCCTATGCCCGCTGACCAGATGCCTAAATGGGCCGCGGACTGGCAACCTGATGAAGCATGGCTTATTAAAGCATGCGAACCTTAGACATTAACTGAGCGCTCGTCCAAAAAATCGCTCGTATTAGCACACAAGACTTAGCAAGATAATAGCCGTCAATCTCATCAACAACGTTAATCACTTCATGCCTACGGGTTAGCCAAAGAGCAATTGATGTAATGTTTCAAGCTAATGCGATTAATCGATACTGGAAAATTTTTAACCGGCGCTTAGACACTGGATCAGTCAACAGCAAAGAAACAAGCTAGTGTCACTAAAATCCCTCTTTTCTATAGCTTAGGCTAAACAAGAGAAGCAAAGTCAAGTCGATGGTCGCAGTTAAAGAAGTTGTTTGAAGTGGTATTGCTTGAAGTGGTATTGTTTAAAGAGTGTCGAAGCGTCAAGAATATTCAATGCAAGAAATCGTGAAGTCTCTAGTTACTTATCAAAAACCACTATTTCTCTATTTGCTGCAATGATTGACCACTAATCTCCCTTGGGCAAAAGAGTGTAGGCCGAACGGCTTCGGCACACACTCTTTAAGAGAGTCTATTGAATCATGTAATGGTGCTTATTTATTCAAATATGCCAACATGGTATCAACATCACTAACGGTGAACGGATCAGTAGGACAATCGTCCATTTGACCGGGCTCAACAAATTGAGCTTTAATTTCACCGTCGACTACGTGCATAGCATAGCGCCATGAGCGACTGCCGAAGCCAAGATTCTCTTTCTTAACCAACATACCCATTTCACGAGAAAACTCACCGTTACCGTCTGGCAACATTTTCACTTTATCCACGCCTAGGTTTTTAGCCCACTGGAACATTGAGAAAGCGTCGTTAACACTTAAACAATAGACTTCATCAACACCTTTTGCTTTTAATTCTTCATACTTATTTTCGTATCCAGGCAGATGAGTACTTGAACAAGTAGGAGTGAAGGCACCAGGTAGCGCAACGATGACGATGTTTTTACCTGCAAATACATCGGCCGTAGTCTTGTCTTCCCAGCGGAAAGGGTTCTCTTCGCTACTGCTTTCGTCGCGAACACGGGTTCTGAATACAACATTAGGGACTTGTTTAAGCATATTTATTCCTTCGTCGGTTAGTGGACCTAGAGTTGATCGTTATCGACCAGTTTCATTTTATATTGAAGCACTAGACCATTCACTATTTAGGAATTTACCTAATAGGTAAAGTTGATATATTAAATCGTTTTCATAGATTGTGGCTATTTAAATAAGGCTCTAAGGAACACCTTGGCGACCCTGCTCAAGGTACAACGAGATTTATGGGTCGCTCTAGGTTTAAAGTTAGTCGCAAAGGCGCTGCATCCAACCATCAACATAATGACCAACAATAAAGAAGTGAGTGCTTACTGAAGTTAATTAGTATAATTTATAATTGAGATAACTTTGAATAGCGAATGAACACAAGAATCCCCTCTGTAGATTTTGATCGAGGCACACCTTTTATTTTTAAACCCGTCTTTATGCTTGCCCTCGGTGCGGTAGTCAATGTGGGCTGCTCTGTGTGGCTGCATCAAAATGTTGGCGCACAGCAGGCCTTAGTTTGGTGGTTGGCAACGCTGCTCGGCTTTACCTTCTTGCGCGCGAGCTACGGTTTTACTCGCCCATGGAGGTCGCTTGTCATTAGCCGCTCAACAGCAGGTGTGCGCTCACATTTGTTGTGGATCGCTGTTGGCTCATGCCTGATGTTTCCGGTTTATCAACTGGGCTGGTTTAGTACGCAGGTATTTGATATTACAAGACCTGTTGGCCTGATGCTGCTAAGCGGAGCCTTTGTCTTTGGAATTGGTATGCAGTTGTCTGGCAGCTGTACCTCAGGCTCAATGTATCTGGTTGGTAGTGGTAAAGCTAGAATGCTTTTAGTTGTGCTAGGTATCGTAATAGGTCCTTTTTTTGCCGCATTGCACTATGGCTATTGGTCGGAACTACCAACTTATTTTGTTTATTCGTAACAGCGTAATTTTAGCTGGCCTATCGCTATTATCATTCAACTAGCCATCTTAGCTGTGCTTTGGCAGACATTATCTAGGCTTGAAGTACGCTGGCATGGCAGTTTAACAAGCATTTTTGACAATCCCGGTGAGCACAAACACGCAACGGCACTAAAAGGTAAACCTGCAGCAAAAAACATTGACTGGAAACAGCTTGTATTTGGCCATTGGTCGTTAGGCATGGGCTCTATTGTGTTGGCTGTCTTGTCATTTTATCGCTCATCGTATTGACTAGGCCATGGGTCATCTCCCTGGCATTTCCCTTTTGGGGAGCGAAGCTGGCCTCCACACTGGGAGCCAACTACGACTTTGAGTTTTGGGACTACTGGGGTATTTCAATCAATGAATCCATGCTGCAGCTAGGACTGTTTGAAAATGTGACCGCCTTAATGAATATTGCTTTTATATCAGGGGCAAGCTGGGCGCAGATCAGCTTGGTCAAAAGCGCTATTAAAAAATCAACAACTGCTATAACCGCTATTCCTAGACAGTTGTACCTATTGGCCTTAACACTAATAGGTGGGTTTTTAATGGGCTATGGAGCCGTTATCGGTTTAGGCTGTAATATTGGCGGATTTATCGCCGCGGTCCTCTCCGGGAGTGTGCATGGATGGGCTTGGGTGTTTACCGCCCTGCTCGGCACCCTAGCGGGTGTTCAATTACGAAAGTTTCTACGCATAGAATCTTCACCGTTAATATAATGGACTTATCCTGATAAATAAATCTCAGTGTTCTTGAAAGATGACCAAGCTTTTTTTGAGGGCTACGCTGGTGACGTTGGTTGGTAATATCACCATGACCACCGATTGGGTAAAAGCAGCGTATTGCAGATCAAACTTTAGAAGCACTTTTTGATGGCGACCCAGCTTGGCTATAAGGAGACAATAAATTTTTAGGGCTAGTCAATAATGAAGTGTCTACCAGCGTTCCGCCGCCGGGCAGCCTCATATTGCTGATTCATGGCTGTCAAAGCCCCGATGCATCATTCGTTGTAGCGTTTTTACGACAGCTTTTTGCAGAGAGAGGCTATCCAACGTTATCGATTCAGATGCCGGTATTATCGAGTACTGCGAGCTGCCAAGATTATGTCACAACGTCGCCAGATGCTAGCGACAGGATGACCGCCGCCATTGAATATTTAACACAGCAACAACAGAAAAACTGAATGAATATTGTTGCCCATAGCTTAGGGGTAGCGTGGTGTTAATAGATTGGCTAGCCCATGTTGAGATTACCAAAGCATTGGTATCTATTGCTACACTGAGGCCCGGTGCCAACCTGAGCGATATAGAAATAAAAGAAACTCGTCAGATAGCTCAATACTATAAAAATGTCTTTGATAAAGTAACGATGCCATTTTTAGATGCTTATGGCGAACATGATAACCCGCCCGTTTTAGCGAGTGCGCCCTTCAAAAAAAGTGCTGTTAACAATACCCACGTAGAGTCTCGGCAAGTTATTTTAAACGGTAGCGATCATTTTTTACTGGCAAGAAAGGTGAACTTGTTGAGCGTATTATTGCGTGGATGCAATCAACTAGTGCTACAAATTTTAAATAAACTGCGCACTATTTTTTATATGATTAGTTGCTAGTAGGCTTTCGTATTTTCTTGCCAAGCGGAGCTAACTTAGTCAGGTCATTAAGAAGTCGCGTAAAATAGCATTAAATAGCGCTGGTTTTTCTAGGTGGACCGCATGCGAGCAGCCAGGCACCACACTCAGACTAGCTCCGGGTATAGTTTTCCAAAGTGCTTCGGGTTGAGCCCACAGATAAGATTGGTCCTGGTCACCCCACAATATTAACGTTGGCGCTGTAATCTTGGATAAAACAGCTTTTCCCGACCAACAACTCATTGCACTCAAGCCTGCAACAGCAGCTTGATAACTGGCTGAAATAGCGATGTCTGCACATCCCGGATACACACGCGAATCGGCACCGTCGACAAACCATTTAGCAGAAATTCGTCGAGCACTATTTTCTAGGCCATCGCTGATCAGACGTTGTTTTGATTCACTGATCGTCTCAAAGCGTCCCGGCATAACGCCGATGGGCCCAGTACCGTATAAAACAAGTTTTTTCACGCGCTCGGGCGCGCTCGCTATCATCTCTTGAACTATCATGCCGCCCATAGAATGCCCGAGTAGACAAAAGCAGTCGATGCCCTGTTTGTCTAACTCATCCAGGACATATGCCGCATAGCCACCGATGGTCTCGGGTGATTCAAGCGTGTTACTAAGACCGAAACCTGGGAGGTCGGGCGTAATGACATTAAAGTGCTCAGAAAAAGCCGCAACTTGCGCTTGCCACTGCAAGCTACCACCTAAATAACCGTGGACGAAGACAAGTGTTGAAGTTGCCGCATTGGTGATAGTGTTTGTGACCATCTTATTTGCGTTCGCCCTGTACAATTCGATCTAAAATAAGGGCGCAAAATAAAATGGCGAAACCCGCTAAGATACCCTGACCCACATTCGCATACTGAAGAGCCTCTAGAACGTCTTCACCCAAACCTTTTGCACCAATCAATGAGGCCACCACCACCATTGCCAGACTTAGCATAATAGTTTGATTAATGCCTGCACGTATCGATGGTGCCGCTAAAGGTAGATCGACTTTACTCATCAAGTACCACTTGCTGGCACCAAAAGAGATAGCCGCTTCTCTGACAGTGTCGGGCACACCTCGAAGACCTAATACCGTCAACCGCACAACCGGCGTGCCTCCAAAAATCATCGTAACCACCACTGCAGCGGGCTTACCTGTTCCAAAAAACGCAATCACAGGAATCATGAAGACGAACGCGGGCATGGTTTGCATAAAATCCATAATCGGACGAATAAAGGCATAAAAGCGTTCACGTCGAGCGCAAAACATACCCAGAGGAATACCAATGAGTATCGATAACAAAGCGGCAGTTCCTAAAAGCGCTAGCGTCGTCATAGCTTTTTCCCAAAAGCCTAACAGACCCATATAGGATAAAAAAGCACCCGAAAAAATAGCCGCACGCGCACCTGCCGACAACCATGTCAGCAAAATAATAAAGCTGGCAATAACCATCCACGGCGTCTGCACTAAAATAAGCTCTAAACCATCCAGTAGAAAACGAATGCCGTGAGTAATAAAATCAAAGAATACCTCACCATGAATTATCGTGTAAGCAAAAAAGTCTTCTACCCATTGAATACTGGTTAGCCGGATCTCGGCTTTTGTAGGGAACTCTAACAACCAAGGGTAGGCACCCGGAAAGGTGTAGTGAACTACTGTCGCCGCTAGCGTTACCAATACAAAACCCAACGACAGCATAATATGTTTTGAAGTCATGCCAATGGACAGTTGTGAATCTGATAACCAATCGGAAAAACGTTTCTCCAACACCGTATTGGCAACCAATGCGGCCGCAAGTTTAATAGCGAGTAACGCAAGTACACCGGTCATAGCGATAGTAAAACCAGTGCCCTCTAGCTGCACGGCCTCTTGTCGAATACCGCCAATTGAGTTCTCTAATGACTCAACCGTGCGTTGGTAGACGGCGACTTTATCCGTATTATTTTCGATGGCTGCAGCGAGTTGCTGACGCCGCAGCTCTAAAGTACCTTCAATACTGGCAATTCGATTCCAGGCACTAGCAGCAAGATCGCCGAACAAACCACGCACAATTTGTACAATTGCAAAAATTTCTAAGAGTAAAAAACTGAGGCCCCAACTCCAAATACTGCGGGCACAAAACCAAATCGGACCTAAAATTCCTGCCCATAAATTGAACGTCCAAGTGAATTCTGCGCTGCTGCCAATTGTTCTGAATTGCGCCAGATAGTAATTTTGGTTCGTCTTAACAAATTCAGGGATTCTCGCTTCACGTTCTTTTGCATACTCGTCGCTATTACCCCGCAACAACTCATCATTGGTTTTAATATCACTCATACTCACGACGTTTCTGCTCCCTCAATAATGGTTTGCAAAATATCTGCGCGATTAATCACTCCGACTCGACTACCATGATCCTGCACAACGATGGGGGTATCGTTGTCTATGGCTAATTGGATCAATTCGCTCAACGATGCATCTCCGTTAACACTGGGGGCATCATCGGCAATTTCGCCATGTGACGCCATATAACTTTGTAACGGTTTCATCACTGCATGCGCTTTGACGATTTTCAAGCGAGAAATACCTGCAACAAAATCTGATACATAATCATCGGCGGGATTCATCACAATTTCTTCTGCAGTGCCTACTTGAATTAAACGCCCGTCGCGCATAATTGCGATCCGATGACCGACACGCACCGCTTCATCGAGATCGTGGGTAATAAAGATAGTGGTTTTATTAAGTACTGCCGATAACTTAATGAATTCGTTTTGTAGCTGATGACGAATTAATGGATCGAGAGCACTAAAAGGCTCATCCATTAACAGAACCTCGGGATCAGAAGCCAGTGCTCGAGCTAGACCTACACGCTGCTGCATACCGCCTGACAGTTCGTGAGCAAACTTGTTGCCCCAAGCATCTAGCTCGACGATTTTCAACATGTGCGCCGCTCTGCGTAGGCGTTCATTTTTATTGATTTTTCTGATTTCCAGCGGCATCGCCACATTATCCAACACGGAACGATGCGGTAATAGCGCAAAATTTTGGAACACCATACTGATTTTTTCATTTCTGAAAGTTTGAAGGTCTTTAACACCCAGAGACATAACATCGGTGCCATCGATAACGATCTTACCCGCAGTGGGTTCTAGCAGACGATTGAAATGTCTCACCAAAGTAGATTTACCGCTTCCGGATAAACCCATGATGCAAAAGATTTCGCCGCGCCTGATATTGAAGCTCACGTCGGCGACACCCACAACTACATTGTATTTGTCTAAAACTTCGGACTTGGTTAGGCCTTTTTCTTTGATCGCTTTGAGTGCTTCGCCGGCACTCTCGCCAAAAATTTTCCAGACGTTAGATACCTCTATTGAAATATCGTCAGAAGCTGTTGGTAATGTATTTTGTGAAGTAGTAGACACCGAGAAAGCCTTTAAATAAAAGAATTGCGATAAGAGGCAAGTTGTTGGCAACCGCTCTTATTGATATGAAAGAAAGTATAATTATTATTAATTGTGCTAGGAATTACCCTCCCCGTCAGGAGGAGGGTGATCAAACAGGCTATAAATTTTACTGAGTGACTATTCGACGTGGTCGACCTGGATTACTTACAGACCTAACCAAGCATCGACACGTGCGGGATTATTAGCAATCCACTCTTTAGCAACTTCGCCTGCATCGCGGCCCTTGCCTGAGATTTCGTACGCAAAACTACTGACATCGTCGGCGTCAAGAGAGAAACGCTCGAAGAATTCAGCAATGGCGGGTGATCGATCTTTCAACGATCCCGACCAAGCTATCTGAACATTTTTAAGCGCATCTTTAGTGGCAACTGAAGACTCTTCAAACCAATCAGGAGAATCTGAAGGCTGCACCATTTTGTATTTCGCGGCATCGAAGGCAGGTTCTGTTAACATTTTAACATCAAACATGAACCATACAGCGTGTGGCTTGTAGCAATAAAAAGCATAACCTTCATCTTTGGCAATGGCATCTTTGATACGTGCAGTTTTAACACTCTCGTCGGCACGAATGGGCTCAATAAATGACATTAAATCATAATCACGCACTTTAACTTCATTCACATTAGCCGACGCCCAACCTGGCGCGCCAATCCACATCTCACCTAGGCCATTGCCGTTGCTATCCATTTTTATAGCAACATCTGGACGACCTAAGTCGGCAATGTCTGTGATGTTATTTGCCTCGGCAAATTTGGTTGGCACACAAAATCCTTGATTACCCTCATAAGGATTTTGGCTAAGCTGCACAGTGCCGGCACCGTCGACATATTTTTTGGTAAAGCTCTGTTGATTAGGCAGCCAAACATCGGGGTGCACATCAATATCGCCCTTACCTTGATCCATACCTTGAAAAATAGTAGCGTTGTTACCGGGAACTAGCTCAGCTTCTCCACCAATGCGTTCGGTAACGACAGCTGCTAATAAATTAGCAATTGCCTGCGCACCAGTCCAAGATGGCACACCAATTTTAACTTTTTCAGCTGATAGCGCTGATAACGACGTAAGACTTATAGCAACACCTAGAGCCATACCTAAAATAGTTTTATTCATTATTATTTATTCCTTCGTTTATTGAGATCGATAACGCAGTGTTGTGATTCCTCAACATCACCTTAAACATTCTAAAAAAATTGACCAATTCTATTTCAGACGATAACTATTCCATTTCGGAATAGTTATCTTGGCTCAATCGGCTATTAAAGATGCTGCCGTGAAATTACTGTTATCGATGAAAATAGATTTATTTGAGACAAATGCGATCAAGAATGTCCTACTTACTGAAGTGGCGACCTAGGTGACAAGCGATTATTGATGACAAGCATGGCTTAACCGAAAATATTTTTTAGCTTAGAGCTGTTGTTTTATAAAGCACTACGGCTGTTCACAGGTCTTTTTTTCAACGCGTTTTAATTAATGACAGATTTGCAAAACAAGATTGATGCTCGGCAATTAATTGATTAACCCAACATGATTTCTCAAACAACCTGCAGCAAAGATAGTGCCAACTTTTCTGTCTGTTATTGGGGCATTGAGCAGGCACTCAATTTAAAGAGCACCACAGTAGTGCAAAATATATTTTTATAGTTTACTTCTGCACTAAACTTGCTCGGAAACTACTACTGATTGAGAGTCCTTAAAAAACTACAGCGAGACCTCTAAGCCTCAACAATTTACATAGTCTTATGATTGCAAATAGCGGCCATAACAAAAGTAATGTCGAGCAATACGCACAAACCAACGTTGCTGACAGTAGTTAAAGAGCTACCCCAATAGAATATTAGTAATCTGAAGAGAAAGTGACGTGACAGTGCATACAACAAGAGAAGGATTAACTGCTGATAACTACTTCAAAGCGCGCACTATTTTTAGCGGCTAAACCTAAAAAATCAGCGTCGATGTTACTGGCAATGGACATAAAACATATAGAACGCATAAGAAACCACAACAGGTAATGGCTGCAAGCCACATACAACAGGCGATGTGACGCTACGATAGTAGTTATAACTTCGTCTGCTAGACACTATCATTATCTTACATTTAATATATAGTGATCTTCGTGGAATTAAATTGATCTATGCTTTATAGAAGTGCGTAAAGATGATCAGGCCAAGTTAACGGTTTTCACTCTGTTGAGATGTTGTTCTTTTGGACAAGATTTTCGCTTGCTCTACTGGAGGTGCCGTATCTTTAGTTATCATAATAAAAATGCTGGTATCAATAATAAAAAGTATCTACATTAAGGGGTTATATATGACAGATATGCTACCAGCTGACGATTATGTCGGCATGTCATTTTGGTTAATATCCATGGCACTTACTGCCGCAACCGTCTTCTTCTTTATCGAGCGCGATCGTGTGCACGGCAAATGGAAAACATCACTAACCGTATCGGGACTTGTTACTCTTATAGCAGCAGTTCATTATTTTTATATGCGCGATGTGTGGGTTGCTACAGGCGAGTCGCCAACAGCTTTTCGTTACATCGATTGGTTGCTAACAGTACCGCTATTAATGATCGAGTTTTACTTGATTCTTTCAGCTGTTACAAAGGTACCTCTTGGCGTCTTTTGGCGTTTGCTAGTCGGAAGCATTGCAATGCTTGGTTTCGGTTATGCCGGTGAAGTCGGATTGATGGATGCTAAGCTTGCATTCATTCCATCAATGGCTGCTTGGGGTTACATCATATGGGAAATCTTCAAAGGTGAAGCTAGCAAAATTAATGCTGGATTAGCTAATG
>JBLIME010000054.1:0-14054 GCA_047638515.1 Pseudohongiellaceae bacterium | reverse complement strand
TAGGAGTTTAGCAATCTAGTGAGTGTCAGCCGAAGTATTAACATTGCTTTTTTTGGGATGGAGTTGCAGTGATACCTAAAGAGCGAGGCCGCTAAAAATAATTTAACCATAAAAAATGCGCGCCTAGGGTAATACATAGGCGTCATAGTGGAGTTACCTGCTCTCGATTAATCTGCACAGATATGATGGCTCCAAGGTTAAATAAAGAACTCGGAGCCACGAGTGGGAATTTATCGACTAACTACTAAGACGGGTACTTTCGGAGCTATTCGACTGCTCTGTGGGAACGAGTGCGCGAACTAATTTGCGCATGTTCAATACACCGACGGGTTTGCCATCTTTCATCACGCGATAACTCAGGGCGGTGTCGCCCTCGGAGAGTGCAATGACTGACTCCAACGTATCATTGTGATCGATATCCCCAGTCTGTTCATCCGTCGCATCGGCAGTTGCGAGCATAACAGACCGCACCCGCAGCACCCGAGCGCGATTGATATCGCTAACGAAGTCCTCAATGTAGGGATCGGCTGGATTCAACAAGATATGCTGTGGCTCTCCCTGTTGAACGACGAAACCATCTTTAAGAATAACTAGGTGATCTGCCAGTTTCAGTGCCTCATCTAAGTCGTGCGTGATGAACACAATTGTTTTCTTTAACTCAATCTGCAACTCATTCAATAGATCTTGCATATCGGTGCGAATTAACGGATCTAGTGCTGAAAAAGCCTCATCCATTAACATAATGTCAGAGTTACTCGTCAAAGCACGAGCGATACCCACTCGCTGCTGCATACCACCAGAAAGTTGATGGGGATACTGATCGCCCTGCCCCTGTAGCCCAACACGGTCAATCCACCTGCGCGCCTCATCGGTATACTGAGTTTCGTTCTGGCCATCAACCCAAGGCGCAAGGCCAGCATTTTGCAGCACAGTTCGGTGCGGTAACAATGCGAATTTTTGAAACACCATCGACATCTTGTGTTGACGGAGGTGCCTCAATTGTTTCTCGTTGTATTCTAAAATATTATCGCCATCAACCCACACTTCTCCCGCTGTCGGCTCAATAAGTCGATTAAGGTGTCGTATGAGTGTTGATTTACCCGAGCCAGAGAGACCCATAATGACCGTGGTTTTTCCGGTTGGCACATCGATATTAATATCATTCAAGCCGAGCACATGATTGTGCGCATCTAAAAGTTCTATCTTACCCATACCCTTCTTGACTAACTGAAGGGCTGGCTCTGGGTCATCTCCGAAAATCTTATAAAGATTGCGAATCGAGATCTTAATTTCTGTATCTTTCATAGTTTTCACTTCCTATCTCGACTGACTTACATTAATTCGAGCGAGTGCCGCCTTGGTCACACGGTCAAGAATAATTGCTAGCAGCACGATGCCCAAGCCTGAAAGCAGACCAACGCCAAGTTCCAGTGAACGGATACCGCGAAGGACAAGCACACCGAGACCAGGAGCCGATACTAGCGAGGCAATAACCACCATTGCGAGACTCATCATAATTGTCTGATTAACGCCCGCCATTATATTCGGTAGAGCTAGCGGAATTTGAACATTGAATAATTTTTGAGTTTTAGTCATGCCAAAAGCGTCTGCGGCCTCGGTGACGTCGGGATCTACCAACCTAATACCCAAGTCTGTGAGCCGGACTACCGGCACGATGGCATAGAGAATAATGGCGATTCCATAGAGTTTTGGCTCTGTCACCGAAAACAGGAAAATCAACGGTATTAGATAGACAAAAGGCGGCAAAGTTTGCAACATATCTAAGATAGGTATCATAACCCGCTGGACTCGATCGCTCCGCGACATCGCTATACCGATAGGAACACCCAGCAGGACACAGGTCAACGCACACACGAAAATAATCGCTAGCGTCTGCATTGTGTAAATATAATAATCGACGAAACCCAGAAAACTAAAGCATATCGCCACTAGTGCAACTAATTTCCACTGCCGGCCAACACACCAAGCAATTAGCATCAGCAATGGAATCATAATAAACCATGGCACCGCTTGCATAACCCACAGCGCCTCTTCGAGGGCCCAACTAAGGGGTTGCGTTATGGGATCGACGACGGCTTTCAAGCTGTCTTTGATCGATAGAAAGCCCTCTTCTAACCCGCTCGTCAGATCGCGCGATTGTGCAAAGGATGGGCAAGCTTCGTGCAGTGCATCCATAGAGGGAAAAGGCGTCTCCCATGGTGATGTTTCGGCGTCGTTACCCGATGTTTGCGTTAGCAGTTGCGCCATAGACATAGTCTCACTGCCATCACCACCACTTTTACCGCACCAATTGCGGAGTCCAAGCCCATCGAAAACGAAATCGTAAGTCGCCATGTCCACCTCTTTCGGGCCCAATATTGCGACCTATTTTATAATTTTTTGGTAAATAACTGTGCCAGACCTTGTTGATCTAGCCCTGTCTTGTATTAGGCCTTTGACGCCAACTTACCCAAAGGAGTAAGTTGGCCAGGCGAGGGGCGACGTAAAAAGCCACCCACATCAACTTACTTCAATAGTGCAGCAAGTTTCACTTTTGCAGCATCATTAATCCAACTACTCCACACGTCAGGATTGTTTTTCAGAAAATAGACAGCAGACTCTTCATTGGATGCATTATTTTCTTCTTTCCAGGCTAGGATTTGGCTCATGGTCGCTGTTTTAAAGGTCACGTTGCTCATTAACTGAGTAATATCCGGATGCGAGTCCATAAAGTCTTTAGTCACAGTTGTCACTACTGGCGCAAATGGGAATGAAGAAACTTTAGGAGCGGGCGCGTTGGCGTTTTGGTTGGCTTTATGAACTGTCTCGTCGTAGTCACCAAGATCAACACTGGTCATGTCGAACATACCCAATGGCGTAGTAGGACCCCAGTAGTAGCCAAACCACGGCTTGTCACTTCTGTAAGCTGCGGCCATAGAGGTCGACAGGGTCTCACCTGATCCATGATTAAAGACTTTGATACCGCTTTCTTCCAAGCCAAGAGCTCGAATTAAGTTGTCATTAACGATGCGGCAACCCCAACCATCGGGACAGTTGTTGAACATACCGCCCACTAGTTCAGGGTTAGCCATCACACCTTCAATTGTCGCGAGCTCTGGATGCGCTTCAACTAGGTAAGTCGGTAGCCACCAGCCCTCTACGCCGCCGGGGTCAAGCACGTCGGTTAGCTCTTTAATTTTGCCTGCATCAATCAACTTCTTATAAGCATCGCCGGTAGAGTTAACCCACAATTCAGTAACGATGTTTGGCTCGTTGTTCTCAGCTAGAGAGGCAATCGCTGGTGTTGTGCCTGAAGGAACTACTGTTACATCACAACCATAACCTTGTTCCATAAGGAATGTGGATACAGATGTTACTATCGCAGCTGAATCCCAATTCATTTGAGTGATCGTAACTTCGCCGCACTGCTCTTGTGCCATAACTGCGTTGGGGGCCACAAGGGTCGCAACTGCTGTAATTGCTGCGCCTAAAATATAGCGTTTCATATCCTTCTCCTAAATTTTTGTTGATTTGACGGGCAACAACATTGAGCTGTCACACCTATAAAAAGCTAATCACTGCCGCAGCCGCCGTCCCATCATCCAACTTGGCGCACTTTTAAGTGATTCTGAGGAAGTAGATTTGCGGCTTACGTTTGTCGCTTTGAAACTGATTCTATACCAATACCGCGGTAATGCAACCGAGACAAAACACTTCAGGCCAGACTTATATGACTTGAAGTTGGCTTATTTCATCCCTAAAAGTTGCTCAGAAAACATCGATACATTGGCTTTAAAAGACGCCATTAACGATGACAAGATATACCCTGCTGACACTCACATTTAACCGACAAAAATCTGCACAGGTAGCGCACTGTTTAGTGTCTAAAATGGCTGACAAACTGATGCTAGTAAATATTTTAACGACCCAACATTGGCTTTTTTGATTTTATTTGGCGGAAACTTAAACACGAGACAAAATCACACATAAATAGTCGGTGAGGAACATTTCTCAAAGAAGGTCAATTAAGCATTATAATAGCCGTTCTTTTAGCATTGATCGAGCCGGAGTAGTGATTGGTTAAAGAACTTCATCTTTTTATAATGAGGCCAATAAAACCGGACTTGTTATCACCTATACCTCGAGGATCAGCTTAGAGTAAAGTTTGATCAGTTGAAGCTTTAAAAACGTCCTTCTCAATTTTTCCAACAAGCTTCAATGTGAGAACGGCACTGAGTATCAGAGCATTTATTTAAACTTGATTGCCAATAGACTTAACGACGTTAAAGATGCCGTAGACCTCATACTATTTTGCATAAAAGCATATATGTATGCCAAAACGAATAGACCTGCAGCGATAGCGTTTTTCACACTTTTATTTTCATGCGCTTTTGCCTGTCATCGAGGGTCGTATAATGAGATTAAACAGGCAGCGGAACAACTGCTATTAATAAAACGAGATAAACGAATTCAGACCTTAACAAACGCCTGACTCATAATATTTATACCATTACCCTGACGCATCCAGCACCAAAAACGGCGCTCTTGACACTGTTTCTAACCTAAGCTTTAAAATCTTATTTACCGAAGCGAGCTCAGGCACAGTTAATAGTGATGACGTCGGTTAAATGTAGGGGCGAAAACCTAGTATCGATAAAACATAGTTGAGCGCTTAAAGCGTGGCTTGAAATCGCGTAAAAAATTCTATTTAAAATCACCGAAAATTATTAATAATTAAGCTGAATTAGTAGCCTATTTAGTTAAAACCCCGATAAATTCCGATATAACTCGAAGTTTTAAACATCTAGTTTGTATATTAAGTACTAAATATAGCCTATTAACGATCGTGTAAAAAAAAGTATCGTCAAACACAAGCTAGCACCAATAATACTGAGTCTTATTCATAAATATCTATTCAATTAAATCGGCACTTCAGCATTGCCTAGCTATTCCATCTCAATAAATTACTCGACCAATAAGGTCTATCGACTTTTCTTTACAACAAACAAGAGTTAATCATCGAGTGGTGGAGGTATCAACACAAAATTACCTAGGTGTTTTTTCATAAGAAACTCACTTTGCGCTTGCGCGATGGTCTCGAGAGGAAACACCTTCGATACCAGCGGTTGCAACTCACCGCCCTCAATGTAGCCAATCAAATTTGAAAAAACAGTTGCATCCCAAGCCGTGCAACCTATTAAGCTTAAATCTTTCAGATAAAAATTTCGCATATCGAGGGTCACTATGGGGCCAGCGATTGCGCCGGAGGAGGCATATCTTCCACCTCGCTTCAGCACCTTCAATAGAGCTTCAAAGTTGGGGCCCGCGACATTATCAATAACCACATCCACAGAGTTTTCGCCGAGACTGAGCGCAAGGTCCGCGTTGCGATCGATAACACGATGTGCGCCAAGATTGCGAACCTGCTCCGTCTTTGTCTCGACCGTCACTGCGGTCACGCTGGCACCTCTGCGCCTGACCAACTGCACAACAGCCGAACCAACACCTCCGGACGCTCCTGTAACCAGCACATGATCACCTTTAAGCACCTGTGCACGATGCACCATGTTTTCAGCGGTGCCGTAAGCACATGGAATCGTGCCCAACTCAGCATCGGACCAATCGCAGTCAACTACGAACGCCTCTCCTGCTGGAACTTTAACGAACTGAGCGAAGGCGCCATCGAAGTCAGAGCCCATCCAAATATTATCCATAGACCCAAAACCAGACGGGCGCATGCATGCGCGCACAATCACTCGAGAACCTATGGTATCTTTGTCGCCGTCGGGGCCAACGGCAACAATACGACCACAACAGTCGGTTCCCTGGATAAAGGGAAAGGGTGTGGTGTTGTTCCAGCCGCCATCAGCCTTGAGCTCTGCCTGCTTCAACTCAAGCTTCACGGCAGATTCTGTATCTGTCGTCACAGAGGACGAATACCAGCCAATACGTGTATTTATTTCAGTGTTATTTACTCCGGCAGCGAGTACCTGCAGTAATAGCTCACCCGTTTTCAATTGTGGTAGATCTACCACACGGCACTCAAGTTTTTCATAGCCACCGGTGCCGGTAGTGACTACGGCTTTCATTGTTGCGCGCCCTTGCCGCGTGTCAAACCGATCATGTTTTGATTCTGCATTCCAAATAGTTTTCATACCGAACTTCCCTCAGATATATATCACGTCTGCTAATTTGTAACCTTCGTTCATCTAACCATTGTGCCAAGCTATTGCGTCAAGCTGTTGCACTATTGTTAAGCTGAACCGAATGACTCAGAGTCAAAAAAGTTACTTATAGCTATTTATATACTTACCTAGTTGTCTGTATCGTTGTGCACGTAACTGTGAGTGTAGCTTGTATGTAGTCATGTCTCTAACTGTTCGTAGTATTACTTAAGCCGCGATTCAGCACGATACTTCTACAGCGGCTTAGATGACAAATAGAGATTAAAGATACCATCACTATTTATTTAAGCATGCTAATCGCCTAGCCCCTAGCCCAGTCTAGCGGACCAGTTGCCATTATTATCTCTGCTACAGTTTTCTTCCGTGTCATAGATAATGTGATCAACCATACTTTTTACCTTAATATCGATAGCGGCAAGCCTTAACTCGATAAGCGTAGCGAGTTTGTCTCGGCTATTTTCTGATTTGAAGTAAGAGAGGTTTTCATTCGTATCAAACACACACACGACTTTTAAGCTTTTAGAAAAGTTGAAATAATTGACTCTGTGAGTTAGCCATTGAAAACCATCAATTTCTTTTAGTGCAATCTCGCAAACATCCATTAATACTAGCCGTAGTTGATTTTCAATTTTTTTATCCATTTTGCGCATATTTTAATTCCTATCGAATGGCGGTGTAGATACATACTGGCATCGCTGTAATTGTTGTTGAGGGCTAATAGCACTAATTACTTTACCTCTATTTGTCGTAGTTGTTATCTATTATTTAAAAAAAGTAAGCTTACTAAATATCAGCTTCTGTAACGTTTACTCATCATGTAACTAACGAGTGATAAAATCTATTATCGAAGGCTCACGATTTGACTTGATCAGCCAAGTGCAATTTTTATCTTCGCTAGTAAAATAAATGGCAACCGTATTCGTATGATTATTATATCGCTGTGATCAGCGCTATACTGGGTGTTCAACGATTAATAAGTGAGCGCGCATGTGTGATAAATTAATTTTATTGCCCATAATATGGCAAAAAATTTTCGATAACAAAAGCGATTTAGCTAAGCACTAACATCCAAAAAAATAAACAGAAAAATGTGCACGCTTCTTTTTATTTTTTTATTCACAAATTTTATTACTCACTTAGGCGCTCTTATACGTATAATGTTTTTTAAATTATATGCATTTAAAAATAGTAAAGCCGCAATGTGTCGTTATTATTTTGTCAGGCATCTACACAAAACATTGTCTTGTAAAATGTGTTAGCATGCATCGCTTGGTATACGAGGTACCAAATATTTTCTTCAAGCACGACCCGTCCGAGCGCTTTCTTCCGGCGTATTCTCGAGACCTCGCGTTTCATCGGTGGCCTAACCACCTTTGGCCTACTGTTTCATTAACAGTCATGGCCTTTATCATATTGCGCCGTTAGTCCAACTAGCATTGGTGCGCATCACTGCAGAGCTCTAGGTCTCGTCCGTTATCGGCTCGAGCTATTCTCTATTTCGCGTTTAGTCGTCGTCAAGACAAAGCTATCCTAGCTTACGTTGCAGCGCCTGAAAAAAGCAGTCCTATGACTTTTAGCATGACCAACCTAGGTTTCAGCACAAGCTGCCTAGGCTAATTACGAGCTTTTAGTGCGGCCCTCAATACGATTGCTGTAACCCAATTTTAGCCCAAGTATAATTTTCGGCTAAAAAAGATGCAGGGCTTTGCCTGTAATAAAACAAAGATAGCGATGATTAACTACCGATCACAACACTACTCGGAGATGTACATGAAATTTTTGAACACGCTAGCGACTGCCGCTGCAGTTAGCTCCTTACTATTTGGTGCGAATCTAGCCCAAGCAGACTCGAAAGAACCTATTGTGATTCCTACACATAACTGGACAAGCCAAATCACTATGGCCTATGTTATCGGAGGCATTTTCGAAAGTATTGGCAATAACGTCTCCTACGTACCCGCTGATAGCCAAGCGGTCTACGAATCAATCCGTAATGGTGATGTCACTATTGGGCATGAAGTATGGCAGTCAACCTTCGGCAAGTCGTTTAACAACGCCTTAGATGCCGGCGGCATTATTGATGTGGGCGAACACGCCTCACCTACTCAGGAAGAGTGGTGGTACCCCGCTTATGTGGGTGATCTTTGCCCTGGACTACCCTCTTGGGAAGCACTCAACGATTGTGCAGATTTGTTTACAACAGCTGGCAGTGGCGGCAAAGGTCGTTATCTTGATGGCCCTATGGATTGGCATGGTCAAGAAACTTTAGACCGCATTGAAGCACTTGATATGAATTTCACGGCTAAATTCGCCGGGTCATCCGGTGCGCTTTGGGCTGAGCTAGAATCTGCAGCCAAGGAACAACGTGCGGTTGTTGTCTTTAATTGGTCGCCTAACTTTACCGATGCAGGAATGGGTGGCAGCTTCGTTGAATTTCCTGCCTACACTGATGGTTGTAAAAAATCAGATGGTGGCGACGGCATGTGCGGTTCGGCACCAGCGGGTTGGATGAAGAAAGCCGCCTATTATCAAATGCCCAAAAAATGGCCAGCAGCCTACAAAATCTACAACAACATCTCGTTTACCAAAGGCGACATTGGCAACATGGCTGCGTTAGTCGACATCGACGGCATGAGCCACGAAGCCGCTGCTGCTAAATGGTTAACTGACAATGAGGCAACTTGGAAAAGCTGGTTATAAAGTCCAGCTAAACCTCACTTGATTACTTCAACAGCGGCTAATTCCATGTGATTGGTTGTTAAATGTAAAACTAAAGACCTTGTGCTAACTGTAGCCAAGGTCTTTAGTTATTAGTCTATTTTCGGGATAGCCATAAAATAAAACACTCATTGGCACAACAATATATTGTGTTTGTTTGTCCTTCTGATCCATTGATGCAGTGCCAGCAAACCTATTGATTCGCGCCTCCTCCTCATAAGGACTCAGTTATGCCAATCTCAGCTCAGCCAGTTATTAAGTGCGAGTCTGTTTATAAGATTTTTGGTGAAAACGCTAAAAAAACTCTTAAGAATGCCGGCGGCAAAGTAGATGCTCAATCACTGCTTGAAGCCGGATGTACTATCGGTGTTAACAATGCTTCGTTTGAAGTTTACAGGGGCGAAATACTCATTGTTATGGGGCTATCCGGCTCTGGTAAATCTACTCTTTTGCGTTGTATTTCGCGCCTAACAAATACCACTGCAGGTAATATTTTTATCGATGGAGAAGATCTGCTAGCGATGAATGAAGAGCAACTAATCGATATTCGTCGCAACAAAATGGGGATGGTCTTCCAGAATTTTGCGCTTCAACCACATAAAACTGTATTAGAAAATATCGCCTTTCCATTAGAAATTAAAGGTATGAGCACCAGCGATAGCATGGATCGTGCGATGGATATGGTTAATCTAGTTGAGCTTACGGGTCGTGAAAATGACTACCCGCGGCAGCTCTCTGGTGGTCAACAACAGCGTGTCGGTATCGCCCGCTCTTTGGCGGTGGAGCCGGACATTTGGTTTCTCGATGAGCCCTTCTCAGCGCTAGATCCGCTGATTCGTCGAGAGATGCAAGATGAATTTCTACGCCTGCAAAGCGTGTTAAATAAAACGATCTTATTTGTTACTCACGACTTCGACGAAGCACTCCGACTTGCCGACCGTATCGCTATAATGAAAGACGGTGTCATCGTTCAAATTGATACCCCCGCGAATATCGTACTCAATCCAGCCACAGAATATGTCGCCAAGTTCACCCGTGAAGTGCCGCGTGAACGCGTGCTCTCGTGCAAAGCCGTTATGGAGGCGTATAACCCCGCAGCTGCGATGAGCAATATCACGGTGTCTAAGGATGCGATTATCGAAACCGTTGCAGAAGCTGTACTTAGCGAGCAAAAATCCGTCGCTGTGACTGATGCGGAGGGTAAGATTGTAGGCGTTTTGAACAGCAAGACCATCATTCGCATCTTATTTGGTGACGCCAAACGCATGCCAATTAATAACTAAGTCGTGAGTTAACTTTAATGCAATATTTTATCGAACATAAATGGACTCAGTTTATTGTCCTACTAGGACTGTTCTTCACTCTAGTAGTGACTATCGATCCGGCAACCGGCGGCAACCTTTGGCGACTACAAGAAACCCCATTTTGGCGACTATCCGATCTGGTTAACGGTGGCCTAAAATTTCTTATCAATGACTTTTGGGTTGTGGATAGTTACGATGCCGAGTTAGATCTGACCGAGAAATCGACGCTGATTAAAGAGCTGACTCGGGGCCTCTCTGGCGTGATTCTCTTCAGCATTAATCTGATCCGAGAGCTTTTATTAGGCGGTGTTAAAACATTTGTAACCTTTACCAGCTGGGACTTTATCAGCGAACATGAGTGGGCTCGAATTCCCGCTCTGCCTTGGCCGGCGGTTGCCGCCGGAACATTTTTACTAGGCCATTATCTTGGCGGTCCTAAAATAGCTACCTTAGCGGGTATCAGCGCGATATATATTGCGATATTTGGCCAGTGGACGCCCGCCATGCAAACCCTCTCTTTTGTGTTGGTGACCGTGCCACTATCAGTTTTTTTGGGATTATCATTAGGTGCCATTGCCTTTAAAAATAAAACCTTCGAGTCTATCTTGGCGCCCCTGTTAAACGTGGCACAAACTATGCCTCACTTCTCCTACTTGATTCCAGTCGTCGTGTTTTTTGGTATTGGTGACCATGCAGGGGCGGTTTCAACGGTTATTTTTGCCACTCCCCCAATGATACGATTGACTATTTTAGGTCTTAAAAAAGTTTCTCCCGAGGTATTAGATGCGGGGATAATGAGCGGCTGCAACTCCCGTCAAATGATGTTTAGAGTACTTATCCCGACAGCGCGTCACGACATCTTAATCGGTGTCAACCAGGTCATCATGCAGTGCCTCGCGATGGCCGTCATCGCCTCTTTTATTGGAGCTAAGGGTCTAGGCTATGATCTGCTAGTATCACTCAACATGCTTAATATTGGACAAGCTCTTGAACTTGGCGTGTCTATTGTATTGATTGCTGTTGTACTAGATAAGTTATCCCTAGCTTGGGCGAACCAACAGACTGACTATTTTGCTAACTTGCCCTTTCATCTACGTCACAGGTATTCACTAGCCTTCTTGGGTATTTTGATTTTCACCAGTGTGATTGCCTATCTAGCCACACTGGTTTTTCCAGACAAGGCTAACTATCTCTATTTTATTGACGAATCTCAAGGCCTCACTACCGAAAAGTTTTGGGATTTTATCGTTGACTGGATCATCACTAATACCTATCAGAGCGTCCAAAGCTTTAACTTCTTTATGATCACTTCAATTTTGATGCCAATGAAGGAGGCTTATTTGTCGATGCCAGTTGCAGCAACTTTATTTTTAGTTGCCGGCACGGGTTATATAGTGGGCGGACTACGCTCAGCGATCGTGGTGACAGGATTTATTAGTTTTATCGCTCTGACACCTTGGTGGGATCGCGCCCTCATAACCGCGTACATGACTACCTTCGCGGTCATTATTTCAGTTGTTATTGGTTGCAGTGTCGGCATTTTATGTTCTCGAAGCCGTCGAGCGACTAAAGTTATATTATTAATTTGTGACACTTTTCAAACATTTCCGTCGTTCGTCTATTTAATTCCCGTCATTATGTTGTTTGGCGTGAGTGATTTATCCGTGCTGATCGCGGTAATCGTCTACGCGACGATTCCAGCCACGCGCTACACCGTCGAGGGCCTCACTAACGTGCCCCAGACACTGCAAGATGCAGGCTCCATGTCCGGAGTAAACCGCATACAACGTCTATTAAAAATTGAAATACCGCTAGCATTTCCACACATTATGCTGGGCATTAACCAAACCGTCATCTTCTCTTTGTTTATGGTTATTATTGGTGCATTTATCGGTACCGACGACTTGGGTCAGCTCATCATGCTGTCGCTGTCTGAGGCCAATGGCATGGGACAAGGCATTGTGCTCGGATTGTGCGTGGCTTTTATTGGCTTAGCAGTGGACCATCTAATTCATACATGGGCAGAACAGCGAAATAAAATCTTAGGCGTTATCTGACGAGTGACGATGTGTAGTCCTAAAAATGGCTGATGCCCTGCTTTTTTAGGCCCGCAACCAAGTCTCGTAGTAAATTTCAGCGATCAGTGACTGAGGCAATATAGCGTTACGAAAATGCCCTGCCGCGAGAGCCTTGTAGCTTAGTTATTAAGTTAAGTTATTAAGTTAAGTTGTTGGGCTAGATTGCTGGATTAGGTTGCTGGCTTAAGTTTTTTGGTAAATTACTGGGTAAGTGGTTTAAAAGGCGTCATAAGCATTTGTACCCCAAGTATTAGGCACAGTAGCTAGGAGTACTCGGTTTTTAACAGATCAAACCCATGTCAACACAGCAGCAAAGCTTAGTGACTGCCTAAGAGCCTGTGCCGGGCTTAGAATTATATGTCGATAATAGATGTTCCGACGTAGCTACATCCGTCCGCAGTTGGGATGGATCTTTATGACCTAGTTGTTGCCAAAGTTTGCATGAAGGTCTTTTGAATAATCAAAGCATCATTACTAGCACGGTGTCGCGTAAGATTTAATTCACTGATGAGCCTGTTTTTTGTTTCGTGCCAGATCTCCATTTGTGTGTCAGAAAGTATAGCCTCCAGTGGGCGGATGCTAAAGCTCATCGGCTTTTGGGCTTGACGAAATAAGGTTGTAAGCCATGGTTTATCTACTACCCAAGCGTCGGAGTAAAGTACCATGCCCGCCAACATTTCGTTGAGCTGATCGGCTACTGTAGCAATAGGCTTTCCGTAAGTATTCAGCATTTCACGCGTAAGTTTATGAACTTTTTCCGCCTCCACATCCCAGTGCGTCCACTCTTGTGCAGGTATGATCAAAGAACAAAACTTTTTCCCATCGTTGAGCACGACAGCCACTTCGATAGGATAACTATCACAACCAAATCCAGATGCCTCAACATCAATAATAAAAGGAGTCGTCGAATACTGCATATCGTTTTTAGTCTCCAATTTATACATAACACAAGTAAAAATCTACACAGTTAAGCTAAGTGTGTTGCAACAAACTTAGCGAATCTTTTAAGCTTAGGCGGGCATCACTGATTTGGGATTAACGCCATAATCGTTGGCCTCGTGACCGTCTAACGCCAACAATACAATCAGTATAATAAAACCGATTACTGGAATTAAAATAATTATCTGCCACCAACCACTGCGACCAGTGTCGTGGAGTCTTCTCGCAGCTAGGCTAATATTAGGAATTAACAGTAAAAAAGACATTATCAACGAAATAAGATCTAAGCCAATTAGTGCTAAAATAATATTCATAATTGTACAGATGAGTATGAACATCCAGTATTCTCGTCTTCGCGCTCTACCCGTAAAATCTGCGTATTTTTTTAATGGGCCTACAAAGTAATCTATCTTGGTCTCTCCTTATTACTAATAAAATAACAAATATCAAAGGTCTCAAACACCTGCGTAACCTTGTATGCTTTGACTATGTTACTTTTTACCTACGACTCAACATGCTTGAATGCACGGGGAAAGATTAATGCGATTCATACCTAAACCGGCAGCACAGTTAACCACACTACCTAACTATGCTATAAATGAGGCTATCAAGCGCACTATCAACTACAATTGCTTCGCTAAACTCTCGTTGTGACCAATATAACCAACAACTAACATCACAATTTAACCTACAGGGCCATAATGCACAGCAAAGGTAAATTTTTCAATAACCGCTTTAATAGTGACGACGATAAAAAATATTTAAAACACCTCTGAAATTGAGACCTCTGAGATTAATACCGCTAAAAAATTTTCAACAAACTCAAAGAC
>JBLIME010000053.1:0-14166 GCA_047638515.1 Pseudohongiellaceae bacterium | reverse complement strand
GGCATTCTAACCAGCTGAACTACCGGTCCGTTTAATCATTGTAATTTGGTGGGTGGTACAGGGGTCGAACCTGTGACCTACGCCTTGTAAGGGCGCCGCTCTACCAACTGAGCTAACCACCCAACAGAGGAGGTGCGCATTGTACTCGGTAATTGATCCATGTCAACACTATTGATCAATGAATCTTAATTACCATTCAAAATGTTTTTTTCTAAAACACTTCAAGTTAATGCGGCGCAGATTATGTGTTATTTGCGCGCTAACTGCAATGCTAGTTGGTAAAAAAATACTAAAAAATTTAAGCGATGCGTTGATACTTGCCATTTAAATAAATCAGTGGCGATATTTCTGCCCCTGGAATCAAGACATTGTTTACGCGACCAATAACAATATGATGAGTGCCATACTGGTAGGTGTCGTTATCGACTTCACAAAAAAATATCGCTTGAGCTTGCTTTAAAAATGGCGCGCCGGGTTCATCGGGCCGACTCCACTGACCAACGTTAAAGCGGTCTTCGCCGTTGCTAGACCGAGCACAACTATTAGATATTTCTTCCTGACCAGCACCTAAGATATTCACTGTGAAAGCATGGCCTTTAACTAAAAAAGGCCTGATGGCCGCAGCCGCATTAACACAAACTAATAGTGATGCCGGTGAATCTGAAAGTGAAGTGACCGATGAAGCCGTCATTGCG
This sequence comes from Pseudohongiellaceae bacterium, assembly GCA_047638515.1. Lineage (GTDB taxonomy): Bacteria > Pseudomonadota > Gammaproteobacteria > Pseudomonadales > Cellvibrionaceae > CANLBN01. Next base: position 13,471 of record JBLIME010000053.1, on the reverse strand, counting down.
AAACGCTTGCCATCCGCCTCAGTACTCACTACACAAACACCCGACGCCAGACGCCGCATCCCCAAACGTAAACCTTCACCTAACTCCATAAAAAAACCTTAATATTTTTTAGCCGCCAATCGTGCGACAGTCTTACTTAACGAGAAAATTTATTCGTCATCGGAACAAAAAGAGATGACTGATGACAGCCTTGATCATTAAAAAATGACAGAATTATTGAGTTTAACAGAAAAATAGTTGGCTCGAGTCTGTTTAAATCGCTTTCTATATGACGGTCGCATGAAGAAATCCATCGGGCATGGTGTGCAACGAGATGAACCATAACCAGATGAGAGAAGATTCAAACAGTGACTGTTCGAAAGCTTCATAGAGTTTGAATTAGTTTGGTATAAATATGGGGTGACTGACGGGGCTCGAACCCGCGACCACCGGAATCACAATCCGGGGCTCTACCAACTGAGCTACAATCACCATAGTAAAAGTTTTGAATCCAAGGCAAAAGTTATTAGTAGCAATTTACGCAGATAAATATACGTATGACAAAGCGACTGGTCTTACCGTAGAGTTGGTGCGCCCGGCAGGACTCGAACCTGCGACCACCCGCTTAGAAGGCGGGTGCTCTATCCAGCTGAGCTACGGGCGCGACTAAACAGATCTTTTGGGATATCAACATTAGTTAAGTTGGTCGGAGTAGAGGGATTCGAACCCCCGACCCTCTGGTCCCAAACCAGATGCGCTACCAGGCTGCGCTATACTCCGATGCTTAACTCTGTAATTTATTTCATTACAGCCCTTCTTTCAAGAGGTGCGCATCATACCACGGAGTTTTTAGCAGTCAATAATAATTTGTTATCTTGTGAAAATTACTCACAAAAAGATCCTGTATCTGACTAAATTATGGCTAACCTTAAGTAACAACGTGCTAATTGATCGACAGGAGCTTAATAATGGACTCAAATGTCTAATGTGTAGCATGTATCCTGCAAACACGAAAACAATTGGTCGCCGCCGCGGTTAATCGTTAATATAGCTAAATGACACAACTTATTATCCACTTAAAAAATATTTCTCGTCGAAAAGGTTTAGTATGCGCATAGATAAGTTCATTGCTGCAATGACTGACTACTCGCGCTCAGATATAAAGCGCCTGGCTAAAGCTCGTGCTGTCAGAGTAGATAACCAATATGTTACCGATACCGGCTTTAAAATCGACCCTACAATCAATACGGTTTACGTGTTCGGTGAGATTGTCGTCACATTTAAAAGTCGATTTTTTATGCTCAATAAACCTCAAGGCGTTATTTGTGCGACAAACGACAGCCATCAAAAGACTGTTATTGATTTACTCGATGAGCCTAACAAGACAGCGCTACAAATTGTGGGCAGGTTAGATAAAGATACAACCGGTCTTGTGTTGATCACTGATGATGGTCAGTGGAATCATCGAGTGACATCGCCTAATCGACAATCCTCGAAACATTATATCGTCACCTTAAGCGATGCTCTTGATGAGTCACTTATCGAACGCTTTAGCCAAGGCCTATTACTCAATAATGAGGCAAAGAAAACGCGTCCCGCTCGCTTAAATTTTATAGACTCTCACCGAGCTGAGCTTTCTATTCAGGAAGGCAAATACCATCAGATTAAGCGTATGTTTGCAGCTTGTGGCAATCATGTTGTTGCCTTACATCGCCAAGCTATTGGCGATGTTCATTTAGATGTAAACTTACCAGTGGGCGCTTATCGCCCACTGACAATACATGAGAGTGGGCTATTTAATGATTGATAATGCACTGCAAATTATTCACTCCCACTTACAAAGCCTCACTGTTCCAACACTTTGGTTTGCCGACGAGAATGCTCAACCCCTTCTGAAGCTTATCGCCTACGACAAGCATTTAACGATTGTGACTAATCGTTTTGACATCTATCAACAAGCCACGATTAAAGGTATTCCAGTAGTTTTTAGTGACTTTAATATCGACGATTATCCCGTACAAAAATTCCTAAAAATTGTTTATCGAATTTCTAAAGAAAAGGCACAGGTTCACACTATTATTAATCAGTCGGCATATTTATTAGCTGACTCACACCCAATTGACTCGTCGACAACTGCAGATCCCTGCCTAGTTATTAGCGGCTTTAAAAATGAAGGCATTAAATCTTATGCCGACAAAATTAAGAGCATCACTCGAGCACAAGGCGCTTTAAAAAAGTACGGCGATTATTATTGTGGAAAATTCTCAAAATTATCAAAAAATATACAGCTCGACGTGAAAGATTATAAGAACCTGAAAAAAATTATTGTAGATAAGAATAAAGCCATCGACGCTGATGCAGATGATTTTTATAGTAAGCCAGGTGTTTTTGGTTGGAACAAGATCGACAAGGGCACCGAGCTATTATTGACATCACTTAAAAAATTGATGAGCGACAACGAGCTTAAACCTTCTAATGTGCTTGACTTGGGCTGCGGCTATGGGTGGATATTTTTGAATATTGATCAATATAATTTTGCTAATATAACTGCAACTGACAACAATGCAGCAGCAATTATTGCCGCAAAAGAAAACGCAAAAATAATGCATACGTCAACAAAAATAATTGCCAGCGACTGCGCTGACTGCATTGACGACACCTTTGACTTAGTTTTATGTAACCCACCATTTCACCAAGGCTTTAAACATACCCAAACATTAACTGATAAATTTATCGAAACGTGCCATAAAAAAACAAAAAATAGTGGGTCTATTTTATTAGTTACCAACGAATTTGTTAACTTTGAAAGTCTTGCCAAACGTTTATTTACACATAAAAAAACCTTACTTAAAAAGCAAGGCTTTAAGGTTATACTACTCACTAAATAACATCGCTCAACTCCATCCAGTAACTGTAAATTAACTACATGCGTTTGTTTTTATAAAGCTCTGCACTGTCATCATCAGTTCTTATAAATTCACGTGCCTGGGTAGTCCAATTACTGTCAGTCAAAGTAAAGTGACCAACCATAGCATGTAATTTACCACTCATCTTAGTCATATCGAAACCAATTTTTACAGCGTGTTCATTAGTTGTTTTTGATTGGTTAAAATATTCATCAAGGGTGTTGAAATCACTTGTCACTTGATTAAAGTTGTCTTTCTGACTACTAACCGATGACGAAATACCGCCTACACGCTGATTAATTTGGGTCATCGCACTGCTGATAAGTGCCAACTTTTCTTTTGCTTCGTGTAGCTGCTTACTACATTCTTCAGTTGAAGATTTACCCAGTGCCATAGTACTCACAACATTACCAGTGCGCGACTGAATGGCGTTTACCATCGATGAAACCTCTAGAGTAGATTCTCGTGTGCGCGAGGCTAAAGCACGCACCTCATCGGCAACAACTGCAAAACCTCTACCCGCCTCACCTGCACGTGCCGCCTCAATCGCCGCATTGAGGGCGAGTAAATTTGTTTGCTCGGCAATGCTGTTAATAACATCAATCACATTGACGATATTATCGCTCTCTACTTTTAGCGAGTCGATTGATTCGGATGCATCATCAATAATGCCGCCTAACTCATTAATTTGCTTGTAGGTTAAATCAAATACACGAACACCTTCTTCAACCGCGCCTTCACCTCTACGGCTCTCCTCATATATTAAATCTGAGGCTTCGTTGACACTATCAGTCGACTGGCGCGCATCTTGTAGACGGGCTTTGACCGTTGTGATTTGTGTATTTTGTTCATCTGCCGAGGCCGCAATTTCTTTATTAATACTCGCCAAATCATTAGACATTGGCACTAGCCGCATGGCTGACTTAATCACATCGGAGAAGGTGTGATCAAGATCATCAAAAAATCGATTCAAACTTTTTGATAAATCACTAATTTCATCATTACCAGACTCATCCATTCGCTGGGTTAAATCGCCATCGCCCTTAGCAAGGTTTTCAATTGAAATCGCTATTTTTTTTACCGGACTCAATATAGATAAGCCTAAAAACCAGGCCGCCACAGGACCAAAAATAATCGCCACTATAACAATGATGGTGGTTAAACCTTTGACTGTTTTATCAAGTGCGACTATCGGTAAAAATGCCTCCTCTTGATCTATTTCACTCATAATAGCCCAGCGTAGTCCGCCAATATCTAGGAGCTTATAGGCAGAGAGTACATCAATGCCACGGTAGTCAGGGTAATACGCAAAGCCTTGCTCGCCCCGAAAAGCAGCCTCGACTCCCAGAGTTTTAACGGTCTGTAAGCCAATTGAAGTTTCTTTAGCATTCATCTCGGCAATAGTTTCGACTGCCATACCTGCTTTTTTCATAACTTGTAGATAATTATCTTTATTCTCAACTAAAAAACGGCTGTTACTTCGCATAGTAAAATCTTCACCCACTAAAAAAGTCTCGCCCGATGTGCCGAAACCGGATTGCTCCCACTTACCATCGTGAGTCATTACCGCATTAATCTTATCGATAGGCATTTGCAAAATTAATATACCTAACTTTTCGCCGTTATCAGCGTGAATTGGCGTAGCAATGAATGACGCAGGGGCATTATAGGAGGGCAAATACGGTGAAAAATCAGTCAAACCCGTAAAATCGCTGTCTGAGCTTGCCGCGGCAAGCTTAAATGCTTGTCCGATGCCGCTATTGGCATAGGGACCGTCTATTAGCGAGGTTGAATAGTCTAGCTCTTTGAAGACTGAATAGACGATGTCCCCTGATTTATGGTCGACTAAAAATAAGTCGTAGTAACCAAAACGCTCGATAAAGTTTCGAAAAATACCATGATATTTTTCGTGTGTCTCGCTGTATCTCGAGGCCTTTTGAGTTTTGTTAAGTAGTTGTTTACTGCCTAAAGGATCGGAATTGTTACTAATAAAATCGTATTGAAGTGCTATAGATTGCTCATCTAACGGAGTTAATAGATCAACTGTTCTAGTGCTGCGCCCACTATTCAGTGATTTAAAGCGCTCGTTAAATTGCTCATCGTAGTATCTTTTTACACTCGCACGCTGATTATTGATATCACTATTGCCTCGACTAGAGCCATACTCATTAAAGCTTGTCGTAAAAGCAGCCATTGCTTCTGTTGTCATCAAGCTCTCTGCAAGCGTAACTGCTTGCTTTTCTATTCCTTCAACGTAATTCACAATTTCAACTGCCGTAATATCGCGAACGGCAATTAGGGATTGCTTAGCACCATCTTCTAGAAGGGCGTTGGCTGCTTTAAGTGCTGATTGACTTAAAAAAAAACAGCCGATAAGCACAGGAATCGCCGCTAGAGCGCCACCACCAAGCAACATTTTTGTCTTAATCATCATAGTGTTAAAATCTCCATAGTGAGCGAGCGCATCCGAGCGGAAGCGATCGATTAATGATCATTGTTTTCATTATAGAAAAGAAATCCGAAAAATCCAGAGCATTAACATTTTTTTTCGTAGGCAGCAGGGCTAGGCAGAGCAAAAAACTTTGCTTTAAAGATAGAGGTGAGAACAGATAGATTGAGCAGGAGGCGGTGACAGGAATTAAGTCAGTACCTTAGAATTGTTGCAATAAAAGAGGGTAAAAAGACTTGAGACAACTGCTTTGGGAGCCACAACAGCTGCCGACAATTATTGAGCCCAGAGGTCATTATTTAAAGCTAATAGGTTTTATGGGGTTGGGAGCCGCAATCTAAGCTAGCGGCTATTTAAGAGCGTTAATAGATACATCAACCGCGCCTGAGGTGAAGTCATCTCGAGGATCTGCTGTTGAACATCGGCATCAAATTGCAATAGAGTGAACACCTCAAAACTAAAATCAATTGACTTCTTGGCGGTCCAGGCAGAAGAACTTAAAATAGCGTGAACATCAGGTGAATCCGCGGTGATAACCAGAAGACGATTTAGAATTTTTTGCTGAAGCTGCGCCAAATCGATTTCATCGGCGGCTGAAAGCACTTCATCCTCTACTAACTCACACTCGAAAACACTGTAAGGTAGAGTCTGGATTTCTTTCACCGCTGTAAAACGCGATTGCATATGAATTTGTAAGTACATGCGTCCGTCCTCTAATTCTTCTAAGAGTTCGCAACTACCGGCAGAGAATATCGGAAAAGGTTTATAGGTAGTCTGATTAGTCTTGAGCGCCTCTTCTAAAGAGCCATTTGACCTACTCTCACTAACCACTTTTTGCGTGTGCGCAATGGCAAGCAACTGACCAGTATCTAGGCAATGCTTGATCATCGCGCGATAACGTGGCTCAAATACGTGTAAAGGAAAGATTGTGCCGGGGAAACATACACAGTTAGGAATAGGGAATATCGAGATAGATGTCATTGATTACTACTTAATTTTCTGTCGGGGGTTAATTATGAGCTGCTGGCTCGATTTAATAGCTTAGGCAAACCTGCAATCTATCTCCGCTGACATCATACAAAAAAGCCAGCGTCAGCACAATCCTACCAGACCTCGAACTGTGCTGCGTCCCTAAAATGATGCTCCAGAAAAACGCTGTGACCCTAAGGAAGTCAATGTCGTGCAGACTAGGCCTGCGCTAAATAAGCGGCTGCCAATTCCGCTTGAGGGGCGGGCCTGCCGAAAAAAAGTTGCCTCAAGTTTAAGCTGGTTATTCTTTAGGCTTTGGCGACAATCTATCGAGACGGTATCAAAGCTTGTCCCTAAACTCATGTCTCTATTTATGAATATCCTGTCAAAATTACTCATATGCAGAAGCTGCGCTTTAATAAAAGCCAACCTAAGTACTTAATATCTACACTAATAATTATGCCTGCTGTATGTACGCAGAATTCGCAAATAAAAGTCATATACAATAAAAAAATGATCTAGATTATCTGATCAATTATTATTTATCGTGCGCTGTTCATCGTCAACAATCACGAATCACTACTGACTCGACGACCAAACTCTAGCGACAGCACGGTCCGATCCTAAACTGGCAATAACAATACAAGTTAACCCCACGACGCCAAAAATAACAGAGGGAAATAAAAATCCCCAACCATCAGTATTGACACCAACGGCTAAAACACCTGCAGTAAGAAAAGAAAATAAGCTGCCCACCACTATCAGAATTATTCGATGCGAGCGCCGATAACTATATTTACCCTTGCTCGATTCAAGCTTTAAAAGTAATGGCGAAAATATTTTTTGTAACAATTTTTTCATTTTTTTCATTGCTCACTTTTTCTTTCAACGTTTAATTTTGAATGCTGATAAACTCATGTCAGTAACCTAGCGCGGGCTGCAACCAACGCTCGGTAGTATTCATATCCCAAGATTTTCGCTCAGCATAGTTCTCTACTTGATCTTTGGCAATTTGCCCAAGCGCAAAATAGCGCGCATCAGGATGAGCAAAGTACCAACCGCTCACAGATGATGCAGGATACATTGCATAACTATCAGTTAAAATAGACCCTATTGCTTCATCGACCTTAAGCAACTCCCACAGAGTTGTTTTCTCGCTGTGCTCAGGACAAGCGGGATAACCCGGTGCGGGCCTTATACCCGCGTATGCCTCTTTTATCAATTGAGAATTTGATAAGCTCTCATCATTTGCATAACCCCAAAATTCTTTACGTACGCGCTCGTGCAATACTTCTGCGAAGGCTTCGGCAAAACGATCTGCCAGGGCTTTCACCATTATTGAATTATAATCGTCGTGATCTTCTTCATATTTTTTAGCTAGCTCGTCAGCACCAAAGCAAGAGACAGCAAATGCACCCATATGATCGTGCTTATTGCTGACCTTAGGTGCAATAAAGTCAGCCAGAGAACGATAAGGGCGCCCAGCAGGACGATCGACTTGTTGGCGTAAATGATGCAATCTTGCTTTAATCGATTGACGATCGTTATCGTCATATATCTCTGTATTATCATTATCGACAGCGTTTGCTGGATACAAACCTATCACACCGTGACAAACTAATTGGTTTTTATCGATAATTTCTTGTAATTTTTGTTTTGCATCTGCAAAAAGTTTGGTGGCTTCCTCACCCACTACCTCATCACTCAAAATTGCTGGATATTTACCGTGTAGTTCCCACGTTTTAAAAAACGGTTCCCAATCAAAGCGTTCGGCTATTTCTGCAAGTGAATAGTTCTTGAACGTTTTGTTACCAATAAATTGAGGAGTGACCGGCTCGTAGGCACTCCAGTCAATAACACTGGGTGTGGCCCGTGATTTTTCTAATGACGCAAATACTTTTCTTGCTCTACGCTTCGCATTTTGTATTCGCACGTCTTCGTTATCGATTTTAATTTTTTTAATGACGTCAGCTTTACTGTCGCTTAATAAGCCCGATGCGACTGGCACAGACTTAGAGGCATCTAATACATGCACTGTCACGTTTGAGTACATAGGCTCAATTTTCACTGCCGTATGTACCTTAGAGGTGGTGGCACCACCTATTAACAGCGGCAGTTTCATACCCTCTGCCTCCATCATTTTTGCCACTGTCACCATCTCGTCAAGGGATGGCGTAATGAGGCCTGAAAGGCCAATAATATCGGCATTGTGTTCTCTGGCAGCCGCTAAAATTTTCTCAGGTGGTACCATCACACCCAAATCAATCACTTCATAATTATTACAAGACAGTACAACGCCGACAATATTTTTGCCTATATCATGTACGTCGCCTTTTACCGTCGCCATAATAATGACACCATTGTTGCGAGTTTTATTACCGCTTAAACGCTTTTCCTCTTCTATATAAGGCAGCAGATGTGCAACCGCTTTTTTCATAACGCGGGCACTTTTTACAACCTGCGGTAAAAACATTTTACCCGCACCAAACAAATCGCCGACTACATTCATACCGACCATCAAAGGCCCTTCGATCACTTGGATCGGCTTATCGGCGAGGAGTCGCGCCTGCTCTACATCTTCTTCGATAAATTCAGCGATACCTTTTACCAGGGCGTGGGTAATACGCTCTTGTAACTCACCTTCTCGCCATTTTAACTTGTCACTTTCTTTGACTTCGTTTGACTGGCCGCGCACCTGCTCGGCGAACTCAACTAAGCGTTCGCCAGCATCTTCGCGACGATTTAAAATAACATCCTCTACACGCTCTAGTAAATCCTTGTCAATATCATCATAAATAGTCAGCATACCGGCATTAACAATCGCCATATCCATACCGGCTTTGATGGCATGATATAAAAATACTGAATGCATTGCCTCGCGCACAAAATCATTGCCGCGAAACGAAAACGATACATTAGAAAGACCTCCCGAAATTTTGGCACCAGGAAGATTTTCCTTTATCCATTTAGTAGCGGCAAAAAAATCGACTGCATAATTATCGTGATCAGCAATACCTGTAGCGATAGGAAATATATTGGGGTCAAAAACAATGTCTTGCGCAGCAATACCGACTTTATCCACTAAAATATCGTAGGAGCGCTTACAAATTTCAATGCGGCGCTCATAAGTATCTGCCTGACCCTTGGTATCGAAAGCCATCACTACCACCGCGGCACCGTAGCGTTTAACAATTTTTGCGTAGCGGATAAACTCCTCTTCACCCTCTTTTAACGATATAGAGTTAACAATTGCTTTACCTTGAACGCACTGTAAACCAGCTTCAATGATCTCGAATTTTGACGAGTCGATCATAAAAGGTACGCGAACAATATCGGGTTCTGCGGCTAACAGGTTTAAATAACGACGCATAGCCGCAACGCCATCCAGCATGGCATCATCCATATTTACGTCAATAATTTGCGCACCGTCTTCGACTTGTATACGCGCAACTTCAACAGCTGCATCGTAATTTTCTTCTTGTATCAGACGTGCAAATTTACGCGAACCCGTAACATTAGCACGCTCGCCAACGTTGACAAAACCGGTCATGCTATTGACGATTAATGGTTCTAAACCACTAAGCACCATATCTGGAATTTTCTTAGTCATACTGTTATTACATACTCGTGTCGTTTAATTCAGCTACTGGGTAGTGTTAGTTAATACGAGAAAACACCCTTAACAACTAGGATACTAATGATGAAAAAGTTACGATCTCCGTGGCTTATGTCTATCGGCAAGCGCTTTAATTGCGCTAATATGTTCTGGCGTGGTGCCACAACAACCACCTAAAATATTAAGATGCTGGCCCTTAACAAAAGGCTCTAATTGATCGACCATCAACTCAGGTGTCTGATCGTATTCACCAAACTCGTTAGGTAGGCCTGCATTAGGATGGGCAGAGACGAATACCGTCGACTGCGCGTCTATACGTTTAATGTAGGGTAGTAAATCATCGGCACCAAGTGCACAATTGAGTCCAATACTAAACAAATCAGCATGCGCCATGGACACATAAAATGCCTCGGGTGTTTGACCTGAAAGTGTGCGACCACTGGCATCGGTAATAGTGCCCGAAACCATAACTGGAACCTTGCCACGCTCTTCAAGCACTTCATCTACTGCAAACAATGCGGCTTTTGCATTCAAACTATCAAATACCGTCTCTATCATCAAAATATCAGCGCCGCCGTCTAGTAACGCATTAGCAGCTTGCTTATAAGCAATGCGTAACTCGTCAAAAGTGACTAGACGCATACCGGGATCATTGACGTCTGGCGATAGTGAACAGGTTCGACTCGTGGGCCCAATAGCACCGATCACAAAACGCGGTTGGTCCGGAGTCTTAGCGCTCCATTTATCGCAAGCTCGACGTGCACATTGAGCTGCGTGAAAGTTAATGTCGTAAACAGCAGCCTCGAGACCATAATCTGCTTGCGCTATGGTGGTGCCATTAAAAGAGTTGGAGGTAGCGAAGTCTGCGCCTGCTTCAAAGTAGGCGCAGTGAATATCCTCAATAATCTGTGGCCGCGTGATCGACAGTAGATCGTTATCACCTTTTAAAGGGCTTGGGTGGTCTTTAAAAGCCTCACCGCGAAAATCATGCTCTTCTAAGGGATGGCGCTGAATCATAGTCCCCATGGCACCGTCCAAAATCATAACTCGCTCGGTCATAATGGCGTTTAATGCCTCTAATGTCGTTGTAGCCATTAAATTGGTACTCTAATGCAATAAGATTTATATCTTACAGCAAAGTTAGACGGCATTGGGTGAAATGCCATAACCTATATCAACACATATCGATATAGACTATGCAGTACTTATCCAACACCAAAAGAAAGAAGTGATGATAATAATGACCAACATCGATAGGTCCCCATAAGGTCAAGCACAAGGTGTAAAGCTTGAGAAGGCTGAACGTAACGTATTGATTCATGCCTGTTCAGAGGTATAACCTGTATAGATGAAAATGATCGCTTTATATGAAGTCGGCGGTTCTCTAATTATCGATAAAATTTAAGTGCCCCATGAATAGGCATTCAACGTTACAAAGTTCCAGTGAAAAATTAAGCTTACCTGCGACTTAATTAGCGCGAAGCTGTTAATTAGCGGTCTATTGACTAGCTGTGAAGTCGCTGTAATACATCAAAGGCGTGATTTAACGATTGAAAGCTATGGACATCACCACCGCGATCCGGATGGCTGTGCATAGCTAATCGACGATAGGTTTTTTTAATTTCGCTGTAGCTAGCAGTCGTAGGTAGTGAGAAAAACGCTAGGGCCTCTGCGCGCTCATCATTAATAAAATATCTACCCCAAAACTGATCTAATAGATTATTCAGCGAATCCCTAGTCACCAACTCACACTCAGACAGGTTCAAATAGTATGACCTCAGTGGATGTGCGTTATGGTAAAGCAGCGATGTCGATGAACGATTAATTTCGTTAGATGTAATGGCTTTATGGAGCACTATCTTGAGTGCTGATATCTCTAAGTAACGCAGCTCACACCAATATTCATCCTGCAGGACATACAAGGCATTAAATAAAAGAAAATGACTAGTAAACAAGGCCAGCGAATCACTCGCGCTTATCGGTAAATTCCAACCTCGATCTTTTAATAACCTAAGCAATTGATATTCAGATACAGGCTCGACATTTGTTTCTAACAAGTATCGTACAACATCAACTAATTGCTGATTTTTGTTATTCACAACGATTGGCTAGACATACATAATTAGTTGCACTGATATTTTTAACTCGAAGCTTTATATTTTAACTCTGATCGCTTGCGCTAAAGTTGCTTTTTGATAGTAGAGCTGTCGCAAACTTGCATGTTCTTAGCAAAAGCTGGCCATTTCAGTGCCCACGGCTCACCCAAATTTGATTTGATGTAGTGATTGAGATCATCGGTAAATTCACCCCCCTTAGGTAAAGCACAGTAACTGAAAGGTTTATCATTATAGACAAACCTTAGTACGTAGGCATGTAAATGCATGCGCTCAATCGGCTCTATGTGTACGGACATATTTTTTATATTATGCTGGCCTACATTATTTTTTTCAGTATCGTCGAGATTGAGGCCATTTGTGTTTTGCTCGACTTTTTCACGGCTACTTATATCTTTATAAGAAGTCACATCTGTTTTTTTTATTTTGCCGTAACGTTTATCACCTAAAATAGTGGCGTCTATAGTTTTTAACGCAACACGTAACTGATGTGTTTTACCCGTAAGCGGTTTTAAAACAAATAGACGTCCACGACTATTATTGATGATATTTAAGCTGTAGCTAAAGAATTGTGTAACAGCAGGATTAGTCTTTGCTTTAGATAATTTCCAACTGCCATTACGAGTTCGCAGCATATCACCCGATATCAGACCTTGTTTCTTTGAAGGTTTATTGTCACTGATGGCTAAATAATATTTTTCGACCTGACGATTTTGAAAGGCTTGTGAAAGCACACTAGCCGCTTGAGAATTTTTAGAACAAATCAACAAACCTGAAGTTGACTTATCGAGACGATGTACTGGAGCTATCGTATTATTGTTAAAGTCTATTCGCAACTGCTTGATAAGTCCTTTATGATTTTCTTTTGAAACTACGACAGCATTATCTTCGTCGTGTATTGAAATTTCTGGATGCTTATCGACAACCAAAAAATCTGCGTTTTCATCGATCAAATCATACATGTTAAATAAATCAGCAGTTATAGAAATTAGTTAAATAAACCTTTAAGTTTATCGATATCGCCCACATTAATTTTGTCACCTAATTTCTGTTCGAGCTTAACGGTTGCTTTTTGCTTAACTTCCTCTACTTTTTCATCTAGCTTCTCTTTTGCCTTTGCTGCTAGCTCACCCTTTAAAAGATCCTCAAGCTCTTTTTTAACCGCTTGCTTAGCGCGCGCAAGAACGCTGTTCATGATTACTTGAGATATTTGCTCCGGTGTTAATCCCTTATTCTTATCGCCGATATTTTTTTGTACATAACCCGGCAAATTGACTGTACGACCACCAAAATTCTCTGTCTCTAGGGCGATACTACTGTCGCCAATACGCAAACTCTCGATCATCAAACGTATTTCCGAATCGCTTGACTGTTGATTTTCACCTTTAGCCTGCGTTGTTGAAGCACCCGCGCTTGAATTAAGATTGTTAATGAGTGC
>JBLIME010000052.1:0-14238 GCA_047638515.1 Pseudohongiellaceae bacterium | reverse complement strand
CTGTGCTACAGCACTGTTTGACATCAACATGCCCGCACTGGCTGCGACTAACGCAGTAGTAAAGCCAATTTTCCCCGTCATTTCTAAAAAGCGTCTGCGCTCTAGCAACTCAGGTGTTTTCTCTATGTTAGAATCAGACATTATTGTTTCCTCTATTGTGGTAGTTATTGTTATTATTTGGTTTCGATGAACAATTAAGTGTTTTATGAAAAAAATTTATAATGGTGACTTTTTATAACTGAGCTTATTTGGTTAGGATGAGACAAACTATTTAACCCGCTTTTTTTGCAGCAGTTCTTCGGCCAGTGTATAAACCACAAAAAAAAGACAGGCCAAAAATAGTAAAAGAAATTCAGCAATATCTGGCAATGTAAATAAAGGAGTTAATGAAAGATAGATGATAGTTTTGCCGTAAAAAATATTACAGACAAATACGATGAAGATTAGCAGTGAAATTTTCCCGGACAAAGAACCCAATAAATTCAACATTCATTATTAACCTATTTGTAAGACTTTCTATTATGATTATTTTTTTGTAAGCGCTTACATTAGATTACAAAAAACCCCTACCGCTTGTCAATCAACAAAAACTTAACATTGACTATATCATTTCAATATTAAAGCAAATCATGCTTCAATGCTGGCAATGGGCGCTTTGTCCCCTCTAAAGTTAAAACAGCTATGATTAAAAAAATTATCGATAGTGTTGCCGTTAAAGAAAAAAAGTTGGCGGCTCAATCAGTAACTCTGAGTGACGTTGCTAGATATGCCGATGTATCCACGGCAACAGTTTCGCGGGTGTTAAATAATCCTGAAAAAGTCTCAAAAGTGAGGCGCAATCAGATTCAGGCTGCAATTGTTGAACTGGGCTATATTCCCGATGGTGCTGCGCGTGCTCTCGCCTCGAGACGATCTAAAATCATTGGGGTGGTGGTGCCCACCTTAGACAATGCAATTTTTGCGACCTGTATACAGTCTCTGCAAAGCAGGCTTAAGCAGTTAGGCTATACCCTAATTGTTGCCAGCCACGAGTATGACCTTGAGGAGGAATTGCACGAAGTCAAGACATTGCTTCAACATGGCATCGAAGGCGTCATGTTGGTGGGTGCAACTCATGCGCCGCAGTTGCATAAGCTGTTGGCGGGACAACGGCTGCCGTTTGTTCATTGCTGGGCTTACGACCCTAACTCCTCAAAGCCCTATATCGGCTTTGATAATAAAAAAGCGGCCAACAAGATCGCTCAATACTTACTAGATCTAGGTCATCGTGAGTTTGCATTAATCGTTGGGCATACAAATAATAACGACCGTTCCAGCGACCGTCTTCAAGGAAGTATTGATGCGATCGAGTCGAGAGGTTTGGCACTGTCAGAAAAAAATATTCTCAAGCGCTCCTACTCAGTTAAGCAAGGCCGAGAAGCCATGCATATATTATTACAAAATTCGCTGCGTCCGACAGCGGTGATTTGTGGCAACGATGTGTTGGCGTTGGGTGCATTAGCACAGTGTCAGGCTGCGGGGGTCAGAGTTCCTGAAGATATTTCAATTACTGGTTTTGATGATCTGGATATGTCCTCTCAGCTCATTCCCGCGTTGACTACAGTTCATGTTCCCTCGGCTGAGATGGGCAAGCGTGCAGCCAATCATCTTGTGGCTCAAATTAATCACGAAACTACCTTGTTGCATACAGAGGTGGACATAGAGCTAATGATCAGACATACGACCGGAGTACCTAGGCACTAAAAATTCAACGCTGATGGGTGTTGAGCCAGCCATTGTTTAATGCTCGATTTTTGCGAATGCGTTTGATGTCTATTCATCCCAGCAGAGACAAGAAAAATACAGTGTATGTCTAATTATCTACCAATTACTTGCAGCACTCATGTTTTTCACTGGCGACGCTTATCAAGAATCAGAGAAAATTTTCCCAGGATTCATAATTCCATTAGGATCAAAAACTGCCTTCAGCTGCCGCATAATGCTGATTTCCTCATTGCTGCGAGTGTAAGTAAGATCATCACGCTTTAAGAGACCCACGCCGTGTTCAGCCGATACGCTACCGTTCATTTGTTGTGTTAACTTAAATATCATCGGGTTTAACGACTTACATTTTTTAAAGAACTCTACCGGCTGCATATTTTCAGGCTTGAGAACATTTAAGTGAATGTTGCCATCGCCAATATGGCCGTACCAAAGCACTTCAAACTCGGTATAGTTGTTATTAATAAGTGTGACCACGGCCTCTAAAAAATCAGGGATAACGGATATCTTTACCGACAAGTCATTTTTATAAGGGGTGTAAGCCGATAACGTCTCTGAGATGTCTTCTCTGAGGCGCCAAAGACTCCGAGCTTGCGCCTCGCTTTGGCTCATTACACCATCGACTACCCAGCCGGCATTAATACAGTTTTCGAAGGTTTTAAAAGCATCCTCTTGTCGCTGTTCGTTGTCATTATCAAATTCAAGCAGCGCGTAATAGGGCGCTCGTGTCTCAAAAGGTAGGGGGATACCCTTGTCTGTATGCACGTAGTGTAAGGTTCGATCAGAAAAACATTCGAATGCGGTGACATCTAGCGTATGTTGAAATTGTTCGAAGACCTTCATCAGTCCCTCAACGTCATTGAGACCTAATACGAAAACGCTTAAATTTTTTGGTGGTTTGGTTAGGCCTAAAGTAGCTTCAGTAATAAAACCTAAGGTACCCTCGGAGCCGATAAACAGGTGCCTTAAGTCGTAACCCGTGGCATTCTTTACCAATCCTTTGTTTAAATCGAGTATTTCACCACTGCCGGTAACAACCTTTAGTCCCAACACCCAGTTGCGGGTTAAGCCATAGCGAACGACTTTTATGCCCCCTGCATTGGTTGCAATATTGCCACCCATTTGACTCGACGAAGACGAGGCGAAATCTACGGGGTAGTAAAGTTGGTTGTCTTGAGCGATTTGTTGTATTTGTTGGGTAATAACACCGGGCTCGCAGGTGATGCTGCGGTCTGTGGCATTAAATGCAATGAGCTTATTCATGCGGTCAAAGGCGACAACAATTTCCTTATTAGCGGCGACCGCGCCGCCACTCAAACCCGTGCGACCGCCAGATGGAACCAACGCGAGGGATGCTTTGTTTGCTAACTTAACAAGTGCTTGTACCTGCTCGGTGGTTCGTGGAAAAACTATCGCCAGTGGGTCGGGTTGATGAGTTTTTGTCCAGTCGGTACCAAAATGTTGTAAAGAATCTTTGTCGGTGAAGACGCCATCGTCGCCGAATAAATCGATTAAGTCCGTCAGTACATTCATAAAAACGCTCTCTAGTGCCGTCGGCTGTTAGGTAATAAATTAAGTAGATTGAATGCTAACTCAGGAGTATTATGTATAGCAAATCTTTATATAATATGTTTTTTTACGAATTTTTATTAAATATTTCTAATGTGAGAATATTTGTAATGAATATTCAAGACGAGGATTAAAGCCCATGGCGATAAAGTTTTTAAGGACCTTGATAGCTATTTCGGAGAAAGGTAATTTTAGTGATGCCGCTGATCAAGTCTGTGTAACCCCCGCTGCCGTTAGTCAACAGATGAAGCGCTTAGAAGAAATGTTGGAGGTAGAGCTATTTGATAGGAATAGACGTACGCCCGAATTAACGTTAACCGGAAAGGTTTTGGTACCCCGCGCGCGCGAAATTGTGCGCTCTTATGACTCGATGCTAAACGATGTGAAAAACGAATACCCGATGAGTGGCGAGTTTACGATTGGCACGGTCTCCTCATCGTTAGCCATACTTCTACCGGTGAGCATAAAAGCTTTGCTGAGCGATTACCCAGAAATTCACATCCGTCTATTGACCGCACCTTCCCATGATTTACTACCGCAACTTGACCGCGGCGCTATCGATGCCGCGATCATGAGTAAACCTCTTCAACTGCGCAATCATTTCAAGTGGCAAACTTTCGCCGAGGAGGACATGGTCGTCATGTGTTCGAATGAGTTAGAGTCTAATGACCCCTTCGAATTGTTAAAGAACAACCCCTATATCCGTATGAGTAGACATACAGTAGTGGGCGTAATGAGTGACGATATCCTACAAGACGCCAATATAAATATTCCGGATACGATGGAGCTAGAATCTTTAGAAAGCATCACTAACATGGTCTCTCATAATCTAGGTGTTGCAATAGTGCCCAGACCTTGTGTGATGGATGCTCGACACAGCAATTTAAAGTTAATATCAATAGGGTCCGCTACTCAGTCGAGAGTGATGGGTATACTTTCGCGACAGGATAACCTTAAGTTTAGAATGGTTGACGGCTTGTTAGATTCACTTAAAAGCACCATCGTGAAGTTACAGTAAGGTTAGAGCTAGGTCGAGATTTACCAGAATCTTCTATTAGCAATGCTTAATTGTTTAAGCATTGCCGGGCCGTTTTGTTAAGTTTTTCTTAATTGAGGCGTTAGCTTTTTTTCCTATTCTTTTTTTGTTGACTGTAATAAAGTGAAATTATTACATAATAAAAGCAACAGTTATTCACTAGAGGAAGTCAATTAACATGTCTATTCATGACAAAATCGTTCAAGGTTTTTAAAATAATAATGTCGTGTTTATAACGACTGTACCCTGCAAACAGTTAGCGGGTGTCATCGATGGCGTTGAAAAAAGTAAGAGCATCTTTCATATCCCTTCAAACAATGAGAACGAGGGTATGGGTCTTTGTGCCGGCGCTTATATGGGCGGCAAGCGCTCGGCAATCATTATGCAAAACACGGCCATTGGTGTGACCATTAATACCTTGGCAACGTTAATTCAATATTATCATTTTCCATTGCCTATGTTAATTAGCTATCGTGGTGAGCTAGAAGAGCCGGTTGCCTGCCAGGTTGAAATGGCGGTTCACACTAAAGCCTTGCTAGATCAGATGAAGATACCAACTTATCACTTTCACGATCCTGATGATGTAGAAGAGTTCGATGAAATCCTTAGGTACACTTTTATGTGTAATAAACCCACAGCCATATTAACCGATGCTAGTTTCTGGAACAAAGCCAGCCGTAAAGAAGGAGCAGCATAATGATTAGAAGCGAAATTATAAAAGAACTAATTCCGGTGATCAAAGATGAACTTGTGGTTTGTAATATAGGCCTACCTTCCCAAGAGTTGCATTTAATGGATGATCAAGCCACTAATTTTTATATGCTCGGTACGATGGGGTTGTCATCTTCGATTGGTCTGGGTTTGGCGCTGGCTCAAAAGGCTAAAGTTATTGCCATTGATGGCGATGGTTCGGTGCTGACAAATTTTGGCACACTGCCAACAATTGCTAACAATGTAGCTGATAATTTCATTTTATTAATTATTGATAATGGCAGTTATGGTTCAACTGGCGATCAGCCGACTTACACCGGTAAGAAAACATCGTTGAAAGAAGTGGCCATCGCTTGTGGCTGTGGAAACGTTATCGAGTGTCCCGCTGAGGAGACTGTCGAGGTTGTAAAAGCGGCTCTCGCGTCTGATAAAATGACGATTATTATTAGTAAATGTGAGTCGGGAAATATACCCGTGCCAGTTATTACGATGGATCCCGTTGTGATCGCGCACCGTTTTATGGGAGAAGTTAAAAAAAGAAACGCAGGATAAGATCACTACCCTCAGGACTTTAACCACAATAATAATTTTTGGAGAAGGCAATGTTAAATCGAGATTTTAAAAAAATAATTTACCGTACACTTGCATCTACATTTTTACTGGCAGGCTTGTTAAGTGCAAATGCACAGGCAGAACTTAGTGGCCCAGTTAATTATATTATTCCATTTGGTCCAGGGGGTGAATCCGATATATCGGCACGCTTTCAACAATCTTTTTTTAAAGAAAAATTTAAACAAGACTTAGTAATATCCTATAAGCCTGGCGGCGGTGGCGCTGTGGGCTGGGCTTCGCTGAATGGTTTAAACGGTGATGGTCATACAATAATGGGCGTTAATCTACCGCATATCATTATTAAACCGGCACAAAAAGCAGTGGGTTTCACCACGGATAGCTTGACCTCTTTTTACTGGTTTCACTTTACTCCAGACGCAATTGTCGTGACTGCAGATAGTCCTTACAAAAATCTACAGGATTTTATCGATGCGGCCAAGAAAACTCCCAGAGCTGTCACTATGTCGGGTTCAGGTAAGGCGAGTGCTAATCATTTAGCCCAAATTAAGTTTGATCAAATGGCAGACATTAAAACCACCTATGTGCCTTTTAAAGGCACTGGTGCCTCGGTCACCGCTCTACTAGGCAAGCAAGTTAAAGCTTCCTGGGGTTATACCACTGTCGGAGCAACACAGGGTGAGGCAGTTCGTCTGCTAGCCGTTGCAATGGACGCCCGTCACCCATTATTTCCAAATGTACCGACTTTTAAAGAACTAGGTTATGACATAGTCGGTGGGGCTTATCGTGGTATTGCACTGCCAAGTAGTGCGGATGAGGCAACACGTAAAGATTGGTCAGATAAAATTGCTGAAATTAACAGTGACCCTGCCTTCATTAAAAAAATGATTGATGGTGGTTTTGCTATGTTGGATGTTGCCTACGATGATATGGGTGATTTTACGAAGTCTCTTACTAAGCAGTATCTGGCAGATGCTCGTGGAGCGGGGTTAATTAAATAAATTAGTAGAATTAGCTTATATACTCCTCTCAACAAAAGAGCTACAAGCCATGGATGTCAGCAATTTTCTAAGCGCCTTAACGCCCTTAAATTTGATTTTGGCACTCTGTGGCGTTATCGCAGGAACAGTGATTGGCTCAATTCCCGGCCTCACAGCTACTATGGCTGTTGCTGTTCTTGTACCTATTACCTTTAGCATGGAGCCCGCCTCAGCACTAATATTACTTGGGGCGATCTACACGGGTGCAATTTACGGTGGTGCCTATGCGGCCATCTTGTTAAATACTCCGGGAACACCCTCGGCGATTGCGACAACCTTCGATGGCTACCCAATGGCGAAGAAAGGCGATGGCGACTTAGCGGTCGCTATCGCTTGTTTTTCCTCTGTCGTGGGTGGTTTAGTTGGTGCTCTCGCACTTTTATTCTTAGCACCACCGCTGTCAAAAGTGGCTCTCGCTTTCGGTCCGGTCGAATACTTCTGGCTATCAATTTTTGGTCTGTCGCTAATTGCTTCGCTGTCCCAAGGCAACCTAGTTAAAGGTTTAGTTGGTGGTGCCTTTGGATTAATTTTGTCGACGGTCGGCATTGCTGAAATTTCAGCAGATGTACGGCTTACCTTCGGTAGTCAAACGATGATCGCAGGCTTTGAGGTAGTTGGTGCCCTCATTGGACTCTATTGTATTCCTGTGCTGATTGATCTGGTGGCCGTGCCCGATCGACATTTAAAAGTTGATAAAAATGTTGGCTCGTTGCGCATTCTTGAGGCCGCTAAAATCACCTTTAGGTCAAAGTTTAACTTAATTCGCTCAGCTATTATCGGCACTGTTGTTGGAATTTTACCCGGGGCAGGGGGCTCTGTTGCGGGTTTGGTTGCCTATTCTGAAGCAAAGCGCACAGCTCGTCCCGAGCAGCTTTTTGGCGAGGGCGAACCCGACGGAATTATAGCAACAGAATCGGCAAATAATGCCACAGTCGGCGGTGGATTTATTCCAACTCTGGTGCTAGGTATTCCGGGAACACCTCCCGATGCAGTTATTTTAGGGGCTCTATTAATTCAGGGTGTACGCACTGGACCAACTCTATTCGATGGTGGTGGCACCATTGTATACACTTTTATTTATGGATTGATTATAGCCACAATCTTAATGTTGCCCACGGGTTTATTAATCGGTCGCTATGCTTATAAAACGATTATCACTATACCAAAGGCAGTACTGGTGCCTACGGTTGGCTTTATGACAATTATTGGTACCTATGCTATCCGTAATAGCATCTCCGATGTCATTATCATGATTTCTCTCGGTATTTTTGGTTGGCTAATCAGTCGTTTTGGTTTTGCCGCATCACCAATAGTTCTAGGTTTAATTTTAGGGCCCATCGCTGAGCAGGGTTTTGTGCAGGGTTGGATTATAGGTTCGGCGACAAATGATTTATGGGGTATGTTTTTTGGGCGCCCTATTTCATTAGTTATTGTGGCGTTTACGGTTTTATCGTTAAGTTATCCGCTGTTGACAAAACTGCTTAACAAGCAAAAAGAAAAGGCTGCGTAATTATGAGTGCTAATAGTAATGTCGACTGTAGGCGTCCTACGATCAATCAACAAAACGTTGGTTCATTAATTATTGCGGCTTTGTTTATTCTTGTTGCGGTGATAACACTTTACGACAGCATGCATTATTCTGATATGGATTCAAAAGTTTTTCCGCGAGCTTGTGCAATCGTGCTGTTAATTTTTTCTGTCGTAACAGTGATTTGGGAGTTAATAAAGCCATCAAATGTAGATGGCTTTGGCTCGGGACATTGGTGGCGGCGAATCACTTTAGTGATGACTATGCTATTAGCTTGCTTGGCGATGCCCCACATCACTTTTATACCAGCTGGCGGTATTGCTTTTATTGGAGGCCTGGTTGCTGCAATGCACGACCGCTGGACGTCGCACACGTTGTTATTGTACTGGGGATCCGGTGCAATTATTATTGTTGCGTTTCACTCGTTTTTTAAATATGTGTTGTATGTTCCATTACCTTAAGGTTCACATTTGTCGTCAACGATTAGTTAAATGATTAACCTAAAATACGTTGGCGCCTACCAATACAAGTACGTGTCTATTGTTAAATTTATAAGACTTTAAGTTGACAGCACACAATTAATTATTTGAGTATTACTACCAATTATTATGTTGATAAATATTCGACTACGCTTCTATTACCGCTCATATGTAGAGGTTGTCGTTGATTATTTCGCAATGTTAAGTAGATATCATGTGTCTGCTTAGCTTAATCATCACTGCCAATCATTATTTAAAAAAAGAATCTAATTATGTTTTCATTTTCCCCCATTTACACAACTGCGGATGCACGCCGTCTTGCAAAAAAGAAACTACCATGGATGGTGTATGATTATATCGATGGCTCTGCGGGTGAAGGTTTAGGCGATCAATTAAATCGTCAAGCTATACAAAATCTAAGATTACAGCCCCGAGTTTTAAAAAATGTTGAACATAGAAGTCTTGCAGGCAATCTGTTTGGTGTAAAAACAGGTCTACCGTTTGGTATAGCTCCAATGGGAATGTGCAACTTATCAGCACCTGGCGCCGACCTAATGCTTGCGCGCCTTGCGGCTAAACATAATATTCCCGTCGGCGTATCAACTGCCGCATCGACACCTTTAGAGAAAATGATAGAGACTGCTGAAGGTCATGCTTGGTTTCAATTATATTTTGGTGGTGATGAAGCTGTCAGCGATGCTTTGGTTAATCGTGCTGAGGCCTGTGGTTACGATGTTCTAACATTAACTGTTGATGTTGCCGAGGTAGGGCGTCGGCCGCGGGAATTGCGCCGTGGTTTTAAAATGCCTTTTCGCATCGGACCTAGTCAATTTATAGACTTTGCAATGCATCCTAGCTGGTCATTAAATACTTTATTTAAAGGACCACCTGATTTAGCTAATTTTGGCGGCGATACTGGAAATTTTGATCGCACAAAAAGTCGCGCCGGTGCTGATTGGGGGTTCCTTGAGAGAATGCGTGAGCGCTGGAAAGGTAAGTTGGTCGTTAAGGGTGTGCTATCAGTTGCGGACTCACTAAAGATCAAAGCCATGGGAGTCGACGCTGTTCAAGTGTCAAGCCACGGTGGCCGCCAGTTAGAAAGTGCGCCACCAGCGATCAATGCACTCAGTGATATTCGCGACGCCTTAGGTGATGACTTTCCAATCTTTTACGATTCGGGTATCCGCAACGGTGAGGACATTATCAAGGCTTATGCAAAAGGTGCTGATTTTGTCATGCTGGGCAGACCTTTGCTGTTTGCGATGGCTGCCAACGGCGAAAAGGGCTTGGCAGACTTGTCAGATGTCTTTAGTGAAGAGATTTCTCTTGCCTTAGCTTTACTCGGTATGTGTTCAATCGATGAAGTTAGCGCGTCTATTATCAGCTAAGTTCGGCGTTATAATATTATTTATACCGGTTATTTATAGTTGCTGAATTTTACTTACAGTTATATTTACAGTTGTACTAATCTGGTCTCAGCAACACTGTCCGATTATTGCTCTTGTAAAAGCCTCACAAGAAGGCATTTCTTATTGCCTACAAAATACATTTGCACAGTGCCAGCAGCAAATTGGTTACTGGTTTTGACGTCAATCTTGGCCTTAAACCGAAGCAGCTTTAGAGGCGACTCCTATATAAGCTGCGTTAAATTTTTAAGCGCTTGCTGGACTTTATCGTGTAACTAGTCTTCTTACCCTTATCATAGCGCTAAAAAATTATGTGAGGCATCAAGCGTCACCATCAATCCGGTTTTGTCTGTAATTTAAATATGATCGTAGACATTACATTGATAGATAAATGTTTCAATGTTGAGAGCGTTAGCCGCTATCGAAAAGTTACAACAATTCTTTTATATTATGCATGCTAGTCCTCGAATCTGCATTCGACCGTTACCCGTTAAATTTTGTACGGCTATAGAATGGCGTTAGATAACTCTTATCTGGGTAGTCAATAGATACTTGAAAGTGATTAAACCGCTACAGAATAAAGAGATATGGTCAATATTACAGATAAATTTTGCGCTATTTACAACCTCAGTCCAATCGCTTTTTTTGAATACAAGCATTAGTCATAAGGGGACACATAATGAAAAAGTTAATTTTGTTATTTATTTTAGTTTGCCTGTCGTTAACAAAAGCCTATACAGGCATTGACGAGTCGACTAATAATGCGACTGCTCCCATTGCTAAGTGAAACCGTCTTTTTAACATTTCCTTGTTTGGCGCACGATGTCCTATTGTTGTTTTATGGCTAGTGATTGGAGTAATTTCTCTTACATATCATCTGCCCTTTATTAACATCAAAGGCTCTAAGCATCTCATCGCGTTAGTTCGTGATGATTGTTTTGACCCTTAAAGTCAAGGTGAAGTTTCGCATTTTCAAGCTTCAGCCTCCGCGGTTTCGGGCACGGTAGGTATTGATAATATCGGAGGTGTCGCCGTTACTGTGACTGTGGGCGCTACCTTTTGGTGAGTGGTTTTGAGATTTTCGGGATGTCTATAAAGTTTGTGGAGTGCACTCTGAGTGTAAATGAGCGTCAAGAGTTTGCCGATGTCCATGTGCCTGGAGGTCCTATCTATTACCTTAGAAAAGGTTTTGCAGATCTAGAGATGAGGTGTGTTGGTCAATTCATGCATGCTTTCTATGCAGTGGGTATCTTTATTGATGTGCTTGGTATGGGCGATATGTTTCAATCTAATCAAGCCTAGGTTGGCTAGTCGGATTAGTTCTGCCTGCAGTTGTTGTCTCAGTTATTATTGGCGGCATTAAATCAATTGCAAAAATAACAGAAAAAATCGACCTATCTATGCCCGTTTTCAACGGGCGGTGTTTTCAAACGAGGCTGGGATCGGCTCTGCATCGATGACACATACAGCCATAAAAACAAACGAGCCAGTAACTGAAAGTGTGATCCCTGTGCTTGAGTCTTTTATAGAGACCATCGTCATCTGCACAATTACCGGATTAGTTATTGGTACCGCACAAGTTGCTGGTCCTAATTTTGCCAATGGAGATCAAGGTGTCGCTATACCCCTGCGACATTTGGGCGAGAATTTAGTTGGTTTCGTGGTCTTATTCTGGGCTCAAGAGTTGGACCTGTTTATTCGGAGAAAGTGAGACGGGCAGATAGTTTATAAATGAATACTCTGTGTGTTTGTGGTCTCAGGATGCATTGTAGAATTAGGGTCAATATTGGATATATCAGACGTTCGCGTGTTTTTGATTTGCGTGTCAAATATTTTAGGTTTGTATTTTTTAGAAACTATTGTGAAGCGTGGAATGAAATCTTATTTTGCAAAGATTGATAGCGGCGCGATAAAGAAATATAAGTAGATAGTGCCATTGGCTAAGCTGAAGCTTGCAGTTAAAAATCTAGCCATCAGTATATTAACGCTATTGATCGAGAGCTTATGTGGCGCAATATCTTAGCGTATTAACGCTTTTTTAGCACCAAGCTACCAATAGAATAGCCGGCGCCAAATGAGCAAATAAGGCCTATATCGCCGCGGCTTAGGTCTTTGTGATGAAGATTGAAAGCAACCAACGATCCTGCCGATCCTGTGTTGGCATAGCGATCGAGCACAATTGGAGCTTCCGTTAAGTTGGCTACTCGGCCTAATAATTTTTTGATAATTAATTGATTCATGTTGATATTAGCTTGGTGTAACCACCAGCGTTTGACATTCACTGTCTCAATACCCACAGCAGCTAATTGACTGGTCATGTGCTCGACAGCCATAGGGCAGACCTCTTTAAAAACCTTTCTCCCCTCTTGATGAAATAATTTATCATCTCCAAAAGGATCGCTGTCGTCGACACGTGAAGTATAACTAAAGTCAGAGCGGATATTGTTTGAATAGCTAGTGGCAGCTCTGGTGCTGATAATCTCATAGACATGCTCGGAGTTGGCGCTCTCACCGCGTTCCACAATTGTCGCTGTAGCAGCGTCACCAAAAATAAAGTGACTATCGCGATCGCAATAGTTTATCTGTGGTGATGTTAGCTCGGGATTGATGACAAGCACGGCTCTAGCTGTACTGGCACTGACCATCTCATATGCGCGCTGAAGGGCAAAAGTGGCAGCAGAGCAGGCAACGAGCATATCAAAACCAAAGCCTTTAATGCCCAGCTGATTTTGTACTTCGATAGCAATGGCGGGATAAGAGCGCTGGGTGTAGGCACAGGATACGATGACAGCATCGATGTCAGCTGCTGACTTATTGGCCTCAACTAAAGCAATTTTTGCAGCGTTAAGTGCCATTTCAGCCTGGTGAGATAAGCTATCAATAGGGCGCGTCTCAAACTTTGGCCGCATCCTGTCCACATCTAAAATACCTTCTTTGCGGTAAACAAAGCGACTTTTGATACCCGATGCTTTGGCAATAAACGCCGCGCTAGACAAAAGTTTAGCAGTTTTTTTACCAGTGGCAATACTGTGAGCATACTCAAGGTTATACTTTTTGGCATACCGGTTATAAGTATCCACTAGCTCTTCATTAGATATTTTGTTGGCAGGTGTCCACAGACCGGCGCCACTAATCACGACTGGATTATTATTCATTATTGTCCGCTACGGTTAAAGGTGTATTAACTATTTTAACTGAATGCACTTGGTTTAGATGTGTGTCTATCATTAGATTATAAGCAATAGCTATGCTGGTAGAATTAGTTTCTGTCAGCCAAGGTAATTTTAGTTTACAGCTAATGTGCGACATCGATTCATCGCGATTGTGTCTCAACTGACCGTTAACGTTTATTCGGCAGTACTTAAAGCGCGGTGCTTAAAAGTTTATTATCTTGGCACTATCGCTTTTTCGAGAGGATAACACCCGTCTCCAAGTGATTGGTATAGGGAAATTGATCGAACGCTGCCAGCGAACATATGGTGTGCGTTTGCGTGAGGCATTGTAAGTTAGCAACTAAGGTTTCTGGGTTGCAGGAGATATAAATAATATTATCGAAACGTTGCACCATGCTAATGGTTGCCTCATCGAGGCCGGCGCGAGGTGGGTCGACAAAAACGCTCGAGATAGCATAAGCATCAAGATCTATGTCTCGCAGTCGCCTGAACTCTCTTTTCTTATCCATGGCTTCTACAAATTCTTCACTAGACATTCTGACAATAGCAACATTACTGATAGCATTTGCCTCTAGATTGATGACCGCAGCATTGACCGAGGTTTTCGAGATTTCGGTGGCAATAACACGATTAAAGTTTTGCGACAGCGGCAGCGTGAAATTACCGTTGCCGCAGTATAACTCGAGTAAGTCGCCGCCAAATCCGCGACTGTTATCTACGGCCCAAGCAAGCATTTGTTCACAAATTTTGCCATTTGGTTGGCTAAATCCACCCTCTATTTGTCTATAGTGATAGATTCGATTGTCAACTCTGAAGCTTTCGTTGACGTAGTCTCGATCAAGGACAATCTTCTGTTTGCGGCTGCGACCCACAATGTTGATGCCAAGTTGCTCCTTAATTGGTGTTATGGTCGCAACCCATTGGTCATCCAAGCGCTTATGGTAAATAAGGCTGACTAAGATGTC
>JBLIME010000051.1:0-14384 GCA_047638515.1 Pseudohongiellaceae bacterium | reverse complement strand
GCGGCGTCCATCGAATCCAACTGCCCACCTGCGTTGAGTTTAGTAAGGTCGTTCATTTAACGGGTCTCCATTTACACCATAAATTGCGCGATATTATACAAACCCCCAAGGGGGGTCAAGCTACCCGGCAACACAGTTGCAAGTCGCTTTTTAAATGATTGCTTATATGGGTCAACTGATTTGAGTTTTATAGCTCGAGCGTGAATACAACTTACTTACGAGATGCTATCGATTCTTTGATGGCTGTTTGTCGTATAAAAAAATTGCGACTTAATCAGTTAAGAGGTTGAGCATGCATCCGCATAAAACGTTTGACAATTATTTCTGCCCGATTGCTTGGCAGAAAAAAGTGCCTTATCTGCTCCTATAAATAACTTAGCTGTATTGAGCTCAACACCTTTAAATGAGGCTACGCCAATACTGACTGTTGCGCTGTGGATGGCCTCTACTGCATCTCGGTGCAATGAAAGAGATTCGACATTGCTTCGAATTTTTTCTGCTATGACTAAGCCCGCGCCAAGATCGGTGTTGGGTAGTATAACCACAAACTCCTCACCGCCATATCTTGCCGCAATATCAGTTTTTCTCGATAGCGAACTATTTATAGTCTTTGCAATTTTTTGTAAAACCATATCTCCGGTGCTGTGACCATATTTGTCGTTGTAGCGTTTAAAGTGATCGACATCCAACATCAACAGCGCAAGAAATTGATGACTACGCTTAGCCGTAGCGATATTCTCCTCTAAGCGCCGATCGAGAGACCGGCGGTTAGGCAGCCTAGTCAGAAAGTCTGTTTCCGTTTGAAGATGTAGCTGCTTGTTTAAACACTCGAGCTCTAGCGTTCGCTCATGAATTTGAGCCTCTAGATTGTCGTTCAACTGCTCAAGTTTCTTTGTTGCTATGTGTTGTGCGGTCGTATCGATTGATACAACCATAAGATGATCAATTTTATTATTCTTCGCGTGAATCCGAGTAATAGTGGAGTGAAACCATATTTCATTTCCATTGATGTCTAACACCGCCCGCTCTTGCTCTATGATGTCACCTGTATCTAGAACTTTTCTTAGATTGCTGCACATCTCGTCGCGAAAAGGTTGTGGGTAAAAATCGAAAGGATAAGGTTTATTGTAATATTCGATGATATTGTCCATGGCGTGAGCCCCAACACCGGCGGAACTCATATACTGGAGATTAAAATCAAGATCTACAATTTTAGTACAAACTGGCGAGTGCTCAATCCATGCGTAACTGTTTTTTTCAGAAAAATACAGTTGATCAACGTTTGTTCTGAATTTAGAAAATTCCATTATGTGGACGACTCTTATTAATTCCATTTAAAACTTTGATGACAGCTGTCTAGTCGTCAACGTTGATCTTGAGTCAAGGGTCTACCTCACTAAGTAGACTTGCATATAAACCGACTTATCCTCTCAGTTTATAACGCCAAGCAGTGTAATGCCTTTTAAGAATAAAGCGTTCAATTAATGATTAATACACTTGCTCGTGACATTAAGATTACACTATAAAACAGTTGGCTGGCAACTGAAGCAGGTCTTTATTGGGACCGGTCCGAATAGATATAGTTGAATGTCTGGCTATTAAGGGATGCTGTTTTATTGACGTTAACAGAGAACATACTTCCTGTTGGCGATTCTTGATGCTGGAGGACTTATGAAGAGGCAACTTACAATTTAATGACGGTGACAATCGTAAGTTTTATAATAAACCAACGCAGCTGTGCTTGTTATAGTTAGCAAGAGACTTTTCAGGCTTTTAGGTGATTGCTCAGTTGCGATCCGTGTTGAAAACATTGCTATTACTCGCAGTCTATAAAGTCTATTACCAAGGTTAATAATATTGTTGATCTGGCTAAACTTAACATTATCAGCCGTTGATGCAGCTAAAAAAAATAGATAAAAGTAGTTTTATCTATGACAAACACCAAATATTTTCAATACATTACTCGGTGTCCACGTATTTACTATTTATTAGTTATAACTAAAAACAACAATTTTATCTTAAGTAAGGTAGCGCTAGTAGGATCACACCAAGGATCCAAACAGTTTCTAGCAATAATAATATAATGGGTTTGATGCCTACATCTAACAGCTGCTTGAGGTTAGACTTCATACCGATAGCGGCGATGGAAACTACTAGCGCAAAACTAGAAATACTGGTGGCTGCCGAAGTAATTCCAGCCGGTATTTGAAACACACTATTAATAATCATAAGTACCACAAAAGCGATTAAAAATAACGGGAACCCCGAGGGCTTTGCAGAGGCACTAGACGCCGCTGATTTAAACTTCATTCTAACCACCAACACTACACAAAGCACTACCGGCATCAAAAATGCGACTCGAACTAATTTTGTTAACGTGGCTAAATCGCCAGTCTGCGTCGATACAGAATATCCCGCACCTACAACCTGCGCAACATCGTGAATGGTGCCTCCAAGAAAAATACTGGTGCTGGTTGCATCTAAATTAAGAAGGTTCGCGATAATGGGGTATAACACCATCGCTAAGGTAGATAAACTAGTGACAACAATAATAGTAACCAAAGTGTCTCGCTCTTTGTGCTTACTTTCTGGTAGCACAGCCGCTATAGCAATTGCTGCTGAAGCGCCACAAATACCTACCGCCCCACCCGTTAATATGCCAAAACGCTTTTGCAGGCCTAATAGCCTTGCCAGCAACACACCCACTAAAATAGTACTGCCAATGGCCAGCAACAATAAAATTGCTGTTTTCCAGCCCAAGGAGACAAGATCTCCATAGGCAATTCGCATGCCTAATAACGCTACGCCAATTTTCAAAATATGGGACCCCGCAAACGCGACACCAGCTTTACACTTTGTCTCTTCGTATAAAAAAGACGCCGCGATACCTAACAACAGTGCAAATAACATTGCGGGGGCACTGTAGTGTTCACTGAGAAATAAGGCAGCAAAACCGACGATAGTGGCCACTAAAACACCGGGAAATAACTGCTGAAACTGATTCATAAATGAGACTCTTTGTTAAAGTAAGTGGTTAAATGCATAAGCTAAAAATTCAAGAGGCAGATACTAGCTAGCTAGTTTGCAGATAGATACAAAAACCTCGCCTAGCAGCCGTGATATGACTAGACAAATAAGTAAACAGCTCAAATCATGAACACAAGCCCATGGTTTAGTCCGATAAATGGATAATAGTTGCCGTTAACTGATCACTCATTGAATCACTGAATAGGAGGCTGAGTCAGTCGTCTAGAAAAGTAGTTAACTATTTAGCCAAAATATTTTACCAAGATCAACTGGATTGCTTAATAAAATAAGCAGCTTAATGCAAGGGCGAAGTAAATTTATTGGCTTAACTAATTGGCCATGCATCACTCAACTGAAAAATCACATCGGAACTGCTCGTAAATATATGATTCAGGTTTACTAGTTCATCGTATAAATGCGTTATTATGTTATCCCCGCCCAACGACTGATTAGTTAGATTTTATTATGGCTTTACTCAACTTTACCGCTCATCGCATTCATCGCCTCGACCCTCACAATGCCGCTACTCTCCATTTACGTGATAGTTGCTGGTTAAGCGATGGCAAGATTGATGAGTGCTTTCGAGAATTAAAGGTCTCTGTTATTAAGCGCTTTACGAAAGATTATGGTCGTTTTTCCAGTGATTTGGGTAACTATCCCTTATCGAGTTGGATTAAAGATTTTACGGAAGAGAAGATGGGGTTTGAAAGCTTCAGTAAAAAAGCGATGGCACATTTTAAAGTCGAAATTGATAAAACCGAAATCTTAATCGATGGTTTTCTTCTTTTCGCCCATGAACAGCTAGAAAGTGATGAATTAATACACTTATTCTTTGTTCAACATAATACGGCCCAATTTATAGATGGCAATTTAGATATAAACGAATCTCTCTATTTGGAAACATCAAGGGTTAACTTAGCAGCCAAAATAAATATAAGCGACTGGAAAAGCGGCGACATTCATCGCTGCGCTAATTTATTGACACTGTTACGCTGGAGAGGAGAAAAAGAAATAACCCTAGCTTTTGCTAACTTTATTGGCTTTGCCGATAAAGTTGACTTAGGGGTGGAGACAGATGTGTTTTTAGATACTGTGTCGGCGTACACACAAAATCTACCTGAGGCAGAGGCCTTTCAAACAAAAAAAAATGTCGTTGACTATTGTCTAGAGCAAAACAAAATAGGCAAACCGGTTATTATCACAGAACTTGCGACACAACTTAAAGAACAACCGCGTATGCCGGTAATCAATGAAGAGACGGGCGTGAGCGAAAATGTTAATGCCGATCTACCTGACTTTGCCGCATTTAGCGCTGAACAAAAACCAGCTTACAAACCGACACTAATACCTGACAAAACGAAACTCAATCAATTTGTTAGGCTTAGTGGTCGCGATCAGAAACTTAGTATGAGTTTTTCCTCTAGCTGCTTAGGTGACTCAATAGTCTACGACCCCAGTACCGACAGCCTCACAATTCACAATATTCCCTCAGGATTAAAAGCGCGTCTGGCAAAACACTTAAAAAGTAATTAACAGCGCCTGTTGCAAACTTCGAGGGGTCACAAATTTCGACGGGGTCAGGTCTTGAATTGTGAATTATCGATACTTTATTACAATACTATCCAGTAGTCAGTAACGAAGGTGATGAGTACAGAGTAAATAGTTTACCAAATTTTATATCCTAAGAGTAAGCTTGCCCTCTAGACACTGAACTTGATAGCGCGCTGATGACATAAAGTTGCTAGGAAGTGAATAGTGACTTGCTGTTGATACCAACACTCGGGAAATAACCATGAAGAAACTCAGTAAAGAACAAGTGTCGACCATGACACTTAAAGAAGTTGTAGCCGATTATTGTCGAATTAAAAATGGTGTCGACGATGCTGACATAGCCGAAACCCTAGCATTTATCAATAAGCTGCTACCTATTGACGAATTTTTAAGTAGTTCTGAAGCCAGCGAACAAACGTTAAGCCTAGACAAAAAAGAGTGACTAGCTCTCGGTACAAAACACCCTCCTCCAGTAGCAATACTACTGACGATAACAGCTATATCGAAGCTGAATGGTAAGACTTAGGTTTTATTTTTCGCTTAATTTTGCACTTATTCAATTCTCAGATTTTACTTTTTTCAACAGACGAGTTGCTCGTTATTTAATAGTAAATGCAGCTAGCGCTAAATTTTCTGGTCAATATTTAACTTACACTGCGTACGGCATCAGACGCCAAGGCTCACGTCTAGATAATGAGCTTTACCGTTGAATCTTAACCGTATTATCTTGTGCGGGGTCAAATAGGTGATGACAGTTTTTGCCGACTTTTTTGGCGACATACATAGCTTGATCGGCGTGCCGGATGAGTTGCTCTGCACTCGTATCGTCTAGGGGGTAAAAGGTAACGCCAATACTTGCTGAAATACTTATTATAATGTCACCTATAGTGACGGGATGAGCGGCAGCTTCTAATAGCCGAGTCAACAAAGGCTGACAATCCTCCACCTTATACAAGTCAACCATGACGGCAATAAATTCATCACCACCGATGCGTGCCAAGGTATCCCCTTCACGCAAAGCCTTATTCATCGCTTGTGACAGTGCAGTAATTAACTTATCTCCGACGTTATGGCCGTAGGTGTCATTAATAGATTTAAAACCGTCTAAGTCAATGAATGCGAGCGCAAATAGGCGTTTACGACGTTGACTTTGTATCATGGCTTGACTGAGCCTGTCTGCAAGCAGCACCCTGTTCGGTAGATTTGTCAGTACGTCATAGTGAGCAATGTGCTCGAGCTTAGAACGATAATCAACAAGTTCTTTATTTCTAATAACCAATTCAGCTGCGCGTTTTTCGTTTTCCTCGTTGGCATCATTATTTTCTTGTTCAAGCCGTCGTCTCTCGGTGATATCGTGAATGATTCCTACAATAAAACAATCACCTTTAGAATCTACGAACCGGTTTTTCCTTGTTAGATTTATTCTGGCCGGCATTCCTATAGGTGACAGTGACTCTTCGCATATTATCTCTTTGCCATCGCTGAGCACCTGCCTATCGATGGAGAAAAAAAGCTTCATCTCTCTTGGCGGTAGGTTTTCGGCTAATGTCGTACCCATTATTTGGCTCCTGGATAATCCAAAGATGCTGCAAAAAGCGTCATTGGCCAGTACAAACCTTAATTCTGAATCTTTTACGAATATTGGTTCACCGATACTATTTAAAATTGCATTAAGGTATGTCTCAATATCTTGCAGGCTCTCTTCAAATTGCCCAAAAGCAGCTGAGCTTTTTTTTTGTTTAGGCATCACTTGACGCGCCGACCTGACTTGTCCATGAAAATGTTGTTTGAGTAAGACCCCTCTAAAAGTAGGCATCGCTCTAACCTTGTGAGCCCTGAAGCGATTAATGATTTGTTTAAAAGGCATTAGCAAACCCACATCAC
The DNA here is from genome assembly GCA_047638515.1 of Pseudohongiellaceae bacterium. Classification (GTDB taxonomy): domain Bacteria; phylum Pseudomonadota; class Gammaproteobacteria; order Pseudomonadales; family Cellvibrionaceae; genus CANLBN01. Next base: position 7,922 of record JBLIME010000051.1, on the reverse strand, counting down.
AGTAACTACCATTCCATTGAAAAGGAAAAGGGCTGTAACATTAGCAAAACTAGCATAGTAAACAGCTATAGCCTTTGCAAGGCTCATTAACCCGTCTCCAAAATTGAATCATACAATAAATAATAGTGTCAGCTTCTAGCCAACTTATTTTCTATTAATTTTAGGATAAAAAATGCGAACGCACAAGAATAGAGACTTGACAAAGTTGCGCTAGTCCGCATTTTGGCATCAGCGCAGTCATATATGACCCCGCCAGTTTTTTTGAGCTTCATACAAGAGCCACACAAGGAGCATCAAAAATGTTGCATTGATATCTAAACTCAAAAAAATTAAACAATGCTAACTACATAGATATTGGCCCCGTTTTTTCAATGCTCAAAAGAGAATGTTTAGTGAAAATCAGATATAAATTTAATGATGGGCACAAAAAAGCCATCTAAAGGCAACTTAATTCTATGCCTGACCTGTGCCGATAAAATGACACACCCTAGTCATGCGCTCACTTAAAACTGGGATGCGCAGTGGCGAATTGTTTGATGTCGAAAGACAAATTGTAGACTTCGCTCAAAAGATCGTCACGGCCACGAGGATTGAAGTTAGGTCTTCTAAAGTTGAACCACAGCCCCACTAAAAATAAAATCCCCGCTTAATTTTTTCTATTAGTTTTCTATGATTGTTTCATCATGGCAAAGCGTGTTGCTGCGCACACGATAAGCCTTAATCTTTGTGCGTAGAGCCCTGTATCAAAGACAGTGAATAGCGCCTTTCGGGTCGACCTACACTACCGTAACTGATGTTTGGTACTAATATTTTTTGTGAGGCGAGGTATTCTAAATAGCGCCTTGCTGTTGTTCGTCCAGAACCAATTAACTGCCCAATTTGCTCAGCAGTATATAAAGCTTCTGCATTAGAAAATAAGTTTTTTATCGAATCAAGGGTAAGTGGATCTATACCTTTTGGTAGTCGCTCAGTGATGTTATGGTTTGTACTTATAGATCGACGGGGATTGATAAAATCATCAACGTGAGATTGCGCAATTGCACCTAGTATTGATAGCTTATTAATGTGATCTCGATACTTATTAATTGCACTTTCGAGTCGACTAAAATTTAAGGGCTTTAAAATATAATCAAAAACACCGTTACGTAGGGCGGTTGTTAAGGTCGCAACTTCGCGTGCTGCGGTGACAAGTATGACATCACAAGCTTGCTGATCTGAACGAATTTTTACCAGAAGATCGAGACCGCTACCTTCGGGAAATTGAATATCCAGTAAAATTAATTGTGGCTGAAGAATATCGATCAACTCCATCGCTTCCTGCAGGGTATGAGCCACACCTACAAGTTCTATCCCTTCTATACGCTCTAAAAAACGCTGTTGTATTTCTGCAATTTGAGGGTCGTCTTCTGCAATAATAATTCTTATTGGATTCATAATAGTTCTCGAGCGAACACATGAGATGACTCAAATAAATAAAGTATAGAGCGAGAACTCTTGCAAAATTCTGTATCAATAAAGCTATTGCCGCGACACTGTCTCACAAACGCTCTAATCAATTGCTTAGTCAGTAATAGCCACAGACTATTTTTGGTCGATTTCACAATAGTTCTCGAGAGTTCATGCGAGATGATTTAGGCAGATAAAGTGTAAAGCGCGAACCCTTGCCAAATTCTGAATCAATAGTGATATTACCTCCCCATTGTCCAATCAACTGTTTGATCAAATATAGTCCCAAGCCGTGATTGTTATCAGATTTACTACTGTAGCCTTTTTCAAATAATTGATCGCGTTCCTCGATTTTTATACCTCCACCATGATCTTCCACTTCAAAGACAAAGTCATCACCAATATCAGTCATACTGACGCTAACTTCTCCACCGCTGCCAGCGTGAGCTAAAGTTGCCTCTAGTGCGTTGTCGATAAGGTTACCCAGGCAACTCACGACTTGTTCTTTTGGTAAATAATCCGAAAATGCACCTAGTTGACTTTCTTTGTCGACGTTAAGTGATAGTCCCATTTCACGTGCTCGACTATATTTTCCAAGTATGCAACCACATATAAGTGGTTCTTCGATAGTATCCATTAATTGCCTAATGAGTGCCTGATGTACCGCCGTTTCACTGCCGATAACTGCTAGTGCTTCATCCAACGCACCCAGTTGAATAAGACCAGAAATAGTATGTAGTTTATTCGGGTACTCGTGTGCTTGGCTACGCAAGGAGTCGGCGAGTGTTTGTATCTGGCTTAATTTTTTGCTGATACGATCGAGTTCATTTTTAGGTCTAAAGCTTGAGACGACTCCAATAATTTTCGCGTCGATTCTAAGCGGAATTCGGTTAACAATCATTGCACAGCCATTTAACCAAACTTCGATATCAAATTGAGGTTTGCCGGTATTTATAATGTCGTTCATGCCGCTATCGGGAAGTATCTTTGATATGTGCTGGCCCAACGAGAGCTTGTCTAAGGCGAGAGTCTCTATCGCTTTTTTGTTCAACGTGGTGATAATACCCTCGTGATTGATGGCAATGACACCCTCATGAATAGACTCTAGAGTTGCTGTCTGTTCTTCAAATAGCTGCGATATCTGTTCTGGCTCCAAACCAAAAATAGCTTTTTTGAAACGAGAGGCAATAATAACGGCAATAACGATGCTCGAGGCTATCATCAGGCTGATAACAACAAAGAGTACGTTGCGATATTGATCAATCACAGCATCGACTTGGTCGAGTGAGTAGCCAACGGAGATGACACCTACAATATTGCGTCCGTTGCTATCTCTGACGGGTGATTTACCTCGCATACTAGGTCCTAAACTGCCCTTTGCTTTAGAAATATAGCCGCGGCCGTCAATTAGAGCCTCAGAGTTATCATCATCATCATCATCGGCCATCGAGAGGCCAATTTTTTGTTCGCTTGGATGGGCTAAACGCAAGCCATGCTGGTCACCAATGACAATAAATAAGGCTTGGTTAGTATCGGTAAGTGTCGTGGCTAGCTCGTTTAAAAAAATGATATCTCGCTGCGTAACCGCGGTGATAACGCTTGGCATAACGGCAATAGTTTGAGCGACTTTCAGAGCTTTTTCACCTATTTGATCGCTCAGAGAATGAGTTAAAAAAATCCAAGCAAGCAAGCCAGTCAAGCTTGTTTGTAACGCACCCGTAATACCCAGTAGCAGTACCATTCGACTTTTTAAAGATGAGGGGTAAAATTGCATATCGTTACTTATTTTGAAGGTCTTATAGCTATTGTAACGGCGATTAGTGTTACATAGCGCCAATAATAATCTGTGTAGCATATCAGGACGTGAACTTTATAGACAAAATCATTTAAATGAACTTAAGTGTCGCGTCGTCTGTTAAGGCTAGCGTGGTCAAAGCAGTCTATGCTAGCCTAATTAGGGTAGGTTGGATCGCTTACCTAACGATAATAATAACGAGGTTTATATGACAAGTAATAGATATAGTTTTACCTTTAAAGCTGCAGTGATAGCCGCTTCAGCAATCTTCGCTTTGAACTTAAGCGTCAACACTGCTGCTGCCGAACCGACGTTAGATGACATCCATTTTTTGATTCCTGGTGGTGCCGGTGGCGGTTGGGACGGCACAGCAAGAGGTACGGGCGAAGCTTTAACAAAAGCGGGGATTGTTAAAACAACATCCTTTGAAAATATGTCAGGTGGCGGCGGCGGTAAGGCCATTGGTTATTTGATAGAGAACGCGAAGAGTAATGCGAACACTTTGATGGTGAATTCGACTCCTATCGTCATTCGCTCATTAACGAAGGTCTTTCCCCAAAATTTTCGCGACTTGACTATGGTTGCCGGCACCATAGGTGATTACGCGGCATTTATCGTCAACAAAAACAGCCCCTACACCACCTTTAATGAGTTGCTTGAAGATTTTAAAAAGGACCCACGCAAGATCGCTATAGGTGGTGGTTCAGTTCCAGGAAGTATGGATCATCTAGTTGCCGCTATGGCTTTTGAAGCAGCGGGAGAAGACCCGACGCAAGTAAAATACATAGCTTATGATGCTGGCGGTAAAGCAATGGCCGCCTTACTCAGTGGCGAGATCGCGGTATTATCGACAGGTTTATCTGAGGCAATAGCGTTAGCCGAAGCCGGCGAAATTCGTATTTTAGCCACTACCGCTTCAAACCGTGTACCGGCAGTACCCGATGTGCAAACGTTAAAAGAACAGGGCATAAATGCTGAGTTTGTTAACTGGCGTGGTTTTTTTGCTGCACCTAATCTACCCGAGTCACAGCGCCAGCAATACATTCAAGCATTTGATGCCATGTATAAAACGCCAGAGTGGGAAGCCGTGCGTGCACGCAATGGTTGGGTGAACATTTATAATCCAGGTGATGACTTTACCGCGTTTCTTGAACAGCAAGAAAAAGTTATTGGTGATCTGATGCGTAAGTTAGGATTCTTATAAGCACAAACTAACTCCCTTCTTTTAAATTAGGTTTAGCCTAGCTCGTGCCCAAGCTTGTAACATTTTTTAGCTTGGGCACGCCTACATTCTTTATCAACCACGACTCTATAGCACCGACATTCTTGACCTAAAACACACTAAAAAAACAGCTCGAAACACTCATCGATTATAATAATCTTTAACCTCATTCAAGGCCTACCCTTATGTCATTAGAGCGAGCACTAGCTTTATTTTTTTTACTGGTATCACTTATCTATGGGTATACCGCTTTTTTTATTATTGATGCAGCACTGCCGCCATACGCTAAATTAGGGTCAGTCTGGCCAAGTTCGTTTCCAAAAATTATCGCATTAGTGGGTATCTTTATCGCTTTTTGTTTGATTTTTTCGCAGTCGAATAACGACGAAAAGTCAGCGATTAGTAGGGAGACGTTTAGATCTTATCACTTACGTCCGGCATTAATCTTATTATCAATGATGGTTGCCTATGCGTTATTGTTGCGCCCTATGGGCTTTGTTATTTCGACCTTTAGCTTTTTGGTGCTAGGTGCGGTCGTTTTAGGTGAGAGAAAGATGATTTTATTAATGTTTATTGCTAGCACTTGTGCCGTTGGCATTTGGTACTTAGTGCAGCAAGTACTGGGTATTTATTTAAGACCATGGCCTTGGTTTTTATCGGGAGGCTTTTAGTATGTTAGAAGGTTTAATGCTCGGTCTATCGACCGCTTTCTCAATAAAAATGATATTAATGGTCATCGGTGGCTGCTTAATCGGAACCTTTATTGGTATGTTGCCAGGCTTAGGACCAATGTCGATCATTGCCATTATGATCCCCGTTGCCATTTCTCTTGGTGATCCTGCCGCTGCCTTAATCTTATTAGCGGGTGTTTATTACGGCGCTATTTTTGGCGGCTCTACGTCGTCTATTTTAATTAATGCCCCGGGTGTTGCCGGTACCGTCGCCACGAGTTTTGATGGCTATCCGATGGCACGTGCGGGTAAGGCCGGGAAGGCATTAACCATTGCCGCAATCTCCTCATTTTGTGGGGGTACTATCGGTGCTGTTTTATTGATGGGATTTGCGCCGGCACTGGCTAGCGTGGCTCTGTTATTTCACTCTGCTGAATACTTTGCACTAATGGTGGTAGGTTTATCAGCTATTGCCGCTTTTGCCGGTAACGGCCAAGTAATGAAAGCACTGGCGATGACAATGTTTGGCCTAATGCTGGCAACGATTGGCGAGTCTGCCTTATTTAATATGCCGCGCTTCACTTATGGGGTAATGAATTTACAGTCAGGCATTGGCTTTATCACACTAGCAATGGCAATGTTTGCCTTGCCTGAGGCTATTTTTCTAATTTTAGATCCCGCGCGCAGCAAATCGAGAACAGAGCAACAGAGCGAGATTAAAGATTTACGAATTACCAAGGAGGAGGCAAAAATAATTGCTCCTGTGATTGCGCGACAATCCGTATTAGGTTTTTTAATTGGTGTCCTGCCCGGCGCCGGTGCAACGATCGCCTCTTTTTTAGGATATGCCGTCGAGCGTAATTTAAGTACTAAAGAGCAGCAAAAAGAGTTCGGCCACGGCTCTATCAAAGGCCTAGCGGCCCCCGAGACAGCCAATAACGCCGCTTGTACGGGATCTTTCGTGCCCTTGCTAACCTTAGGGATTCCGGGGAGCGGCACCACCGCTATCTTGTTAGGTGCATTAGTCGCTTTAAACGTGACGCCTGGTCCGCGTTTAATGATTGACCAACCAGAGATCTTTTGGAGTGTTATCATCTCTATGTATATTGGTAACCTAGTGCTGCTCATACTAAATTTACCCTTAATACCTTACATCGCAAAAATCTTGACAGTACCGCGGTCTTATTTAATTCCTTTTATATTATTTTTTACGCTAATGGGTGTCTATATCGGGCAAAATAATGCGGCAGAATTATTAATATTAATTGGCCTAGGCATACTGGCAACGATATTCAGAATGGCTAATTACCCCTTAGCACCATTGCTGATTGGATTTATTTTAGGACCAATGCTCGAGAATAATTTTTCTCGTAGCGTACAGTTATTTGATGGCATTAGTTTTTTATGGGAGCGACCAATGACCGGTGGCTTATTATTCATTGCGCTATTGCTAATTTCACTGCCGACCATAAGAGGCTGGTTTTCTGGGCGGAAAAACAACAAAAAGGTTCTATAACTTAACAAAATGTATTTACTATTAGGCGGGCACTCAATCAGGTGTTGACCTTGCGTGGCTCCGGTTTAATTCGTACCTAACCCTGTCAACTAGCAGTTAAGACTGGCGGGTTAACATCGTGAGGAACCACCGCCAGCACTCGAAGCTGCGGTTGCTCTTGCACCGCGCGACGGCTGTAGTCACTAAGCAGGGTTTTGGTTTGATCATATTTTCGGTAGTAAAGCCCTTATTCTGAGTAACCGCTTCAGGTGATGCTAAGTGTAGACGCGAATTTAGGCTTAAGTGTAGGGCTTGAGTAAAATTGGCAAAGCTCTCAATGAAAAAATAACGTGGTTATAAAGGGCCATCGCGCCTAACACGATGCTCAATATGCCTAACCTCGATGTCTAATGCGTCAGTCTCTATTCCTACTTGCTTTGAAGCGGCAGGTTACGTATTTTTTCACTGCCATTTAATAACTCATCGAGAGTCAATTGGTAACTAGGTACAAATACGCGCAGGAACTCTTCAACTTCTGGCATATCAAACCCGTGTAGGCGCGCAGCAATATCTTCTGCGGCTTTCGAAAACTCACTATTCCCCGCCTTTAGCTCTGCTTGGCATTTCAAATATGCTGAAATAGTATCTGCCCCTTTTATTAAATTCTTGACATAACCTGGCACACAGGTAGAAATCAATAGCGTTTCAAAATCGGCTTGAATGTAGTCGGGCAAAAGTGATAATAATTCTCGCTCAGCTTGTAATTCCACCTCCTTAAAGGCTTTCTGCATTCCCGTAGAGTGATACTTGATCGGTGTCGGCATATCTCCGGTAATAACTTCCGAGACATCGTGATAAAGAGCGGTTGTCGCCACAAGATGGGGATCGTAATTAGCGCTAAATCGCTTATTGCCAATGATCGCCATTACATGAGCGATAGTGGCAACTTCCCAGCTATGCTCCATAACGTTTTCAGGGACGGCATTGCGTTTTAACCCCCAACGAACCACCCATCGGATCTTGCTGATATAGGCAAAAAAATGACTTTTATTACTTGTGTTTTGCATCGATTGTATTGTCTTTGTGTGACGTAAATAGTGCTAGTGCTTGCATTGCTTGCACCTCAGTAAATAACTGACCATGGATGAACCTGTGGTGCGTCTTGTATTATCTTATCTATCTATTACTGATCAATGACGCTTGTATCTGACCCTTGATCAGTAATGCGCAGTAATATTGGTGTTGGCAAAAACCTCCTCTTGCATATCAGTAAAATCGGAGAGCTCAAAACCG
>JBLIME010000050.1:0-14528 GCA_047638515.1 Pseudohongiellaceae bacterium | reverse complement strand
GATATCAACGCCTCGAGGCCGCCTATTATTTTTGTAAAACTACCTAACTAACAGTGACTATAAATACGATGAATACAAGCATTGATAGCACGGAACTAGCCGACGACGCCAGTGCGGAAGTCAATGACGACATTGGCTCTGCAAACTACAGCGAGATTAGTAAAAATGGCTTGTGGTCTAACAACCCGGCTCTAGTTCAGCTTCTTGGCTTATGTCCGCTACTCGCTGTCAGCGGCTCAGTTGTGAATGCAGTCGGTTTAGGCTTGGCCACACTGATGGTTCTAGTTGGCTCAAATATTGCGGTATCGTTAATTCGTAACATTGTTAGCGATGCCGTGAAATTACCCGTATTTGTAATGATTATCGCCGCGTTTACCACGTGTACTGAGCTGTTAATGCGCGCTTACACCTTCGAACTCTATCAAATTCTTGGCATATTTATTCCTTTGATTGTAACTAACTGCGCAATTCTTGGACGTGCTGACGCTTTTGCCTGTAAAAACAAGGTTATCCCATCGGCCGTTGACGGCTTTATGATGGGTTCGGGATTCTTACTCGTGCTACTTTGTATTGGCGCCGTACGCGAGGTTTTGGGGGCTGGAACTTTGTTTGCAGATATGCAGCTACTGTTTGGAGAGGGAGCACGAGCTTGGGAGTTAGAGCCGTTTGGCGATAGCTACCCAGGATTATTAGTGGCTATCTTGCCGCCAGGAGCGTTTATAGTCGCTGGTTTCTTAATTGCACTCAAAAATGTGGTTGATCACACGATCGAGAAAAAAAGATTAGCCGCCCAACCCAAGGCAATAGTCAAAGGCGCCAAACGCGTAAGAACCACTGGCGCTATTAGTTAAATATTGACGGTAAAATTGTGAATAGAGAGACGCAAGACAGCGTAATAATGGCGAATAAGATGGCTGAATCAGTGGTTGCTGAACTGGTGGAATACCTTCAAGAACGGCTTATTCACTTCGGCTCTTTTAGTAGATCTCCTAGCTCGATAGCCGCCTGACGCATTACTGGTTCAAACGCGAGTAGCTCATGCAAACTTTTGCGAATTACCGGTGCATGGGTGAATAGACAGGCAAACAACTTCCCGTCTTCATCTTTAATAGGCACCGCGCAGGCAACCATGCCATCGACAAATTCTTCGTTATCAACACCTAACTCGTCTGCCTGAATCTTTAATAATTCAGTTTCTAATAAATCGGTCTCAGTTAGCGTGTTACGGGCTAACTTGTCCAGTGCTAGCTTAGCAATAATACGCTGACGACGATCTTTGGGTAGAGAGCTCAAATAAAGTTTACCACTAGCCGTGCACCATGCGGGCGTATGGCTTCCGATTGGCAAATAAATCCGTAATGGCCAATTGGTTTGTACGCGATCGTAATAGATCATCTCGGTCCCGTCGGGAATAGCGATACCACAGGTCTCACCGATCGTCTCAGCCAAATTTTTTAAAATAGCCTGACGTAGAGCTTTAAAGCGACTGCTGTGGAGAACGCCTAAAGCGATACGGTGCATGCGGTCACCGGGAACTAACAGGCCACGCATATTAGTTTGCACGTAGTTATCAGCTTCTAATTGCTGCAGAAGACGGTGCATACTAGGCTTGGGAATATCGAGAAGAAATGCCAATTCAGTGGGTGACATGGGTCGCTCGGCGCGCGAAACCTCTTCAATAATTTCGAGTACACGGGTAATGGAAGAGCCTTTGTCACGTCGCTGAGCGGTCACTTGATATCCTGTCATAAATTTTGTGCTCATTAGCGACAAGCAAGGGTATTATTAGCTAATACCGAAATGCGAGACACCGATGAAAATACTATCTTGGTAAGCAGTTAAACACGGTTGTCAGTGATAACCTTTGGGCAGAAAAGTAGCCCTTATAACTATTGTATTAAAGTGCTGTGCCCAGAAACTTGGCCACACCCCCTGTCGGGTTTCAAAGAGTTAGTAAAATGTCATAGCAATCTATTAGGCCAATAAAAAAGCTAGCCTATTGATTCGATAGACTAGCCTAAAAACTAAAAGATGCGCCACTTAAATGGCGCTTAAGTGGTGCTAGGTTGGCATTGAAAACAACGCACCCTCGCGAATTCCCGCAGAAGGCCAGCGCTGGGTGACGGTCTTGCGTTTAGTGTAAAAACGCACCGCATCGGGACCGTAAGCGTGCAGATCACCAAATAATGACCGCTTCCAACCACCAAAGCTGTGATAGGCAACAGGCACCGGTAGCGGTACGTTAATACCAACCATACCCACTTGTATGTTGTCGGCGAAATAACGTGCAGCTTCACCATCGCGAGTGAAGATACAGGTACCATTGCCATATTCGTGGGCGTCAATTAAGTCCATGGCTGCTTGCATGGTAGCGACTCGCACCACCTGCAATACCGGTCCAAAAATTTCTTCTTGGTAGCTCGTCATATCGACCGTAACGTTATCGATTAGCGTACCGCCCACAAAGAAACCATCATCATAACCTTCAACTTTTGGATTGCGACCATCGACGACAATCGTGGCACCTTGCTCTTCGGCGTGGTTAATATAACCAACGACCTTATCGCGATGCTGGCAGGTAATCACCGGACCAAAATCGTTGCTACTATCGCTATACGCACCAACTTTAAGTGCAGTCATCGCCTTTGACATTTTTTCAACTAGGATATCGCCGGCAGCATCGCCGACTGCAACAGCCACAGATAAAGCCATACAGCGCTCGCCCGACGAGCCAAAGGCCGCGCCTAGTAGCTGATTCACAGCATTGTCCATATCGGCATCAGGCATCACTATAGCGTGATTTTTGGCACCGCCAAGTGCTTGACAGCGCTTGCCATTAGCGGTGGCAGTCGAATAGATATATTCAGCGATTGGGGTTGAACCCACGAAGCTGACGGCTTTAACACGTTGATCAGTCAATAACACATCAACCGCTACTTTATCGCCATTGACCACGTTCATAACGCCATCGGGTAAACCCGCTTCTTTTAACAACTCCGCTATAAACAGCGTAGAGCTTGGATCGCGCTCTGATGGCTTAAGAATAAAGCAGTTACCGCAAGCAATAGCCATAGGGTACATCCACAGTGGCACCATTGCTGGGAAGTTAAATGGCGTGATACCAGCAACAACACCTAGTGGTTGAAACTCACTCCACGAATCAATATTGGGTCCGACATTTTTACTGTGTTCGCCTTTTAATAACTCGGGCACGCCACAAGCGTATTCGACGTTCTCGATTCCGCGTTGTAACTCACCCGCCGCATCGTGAGAAATCTTACCGTGCTCTTCACCTATCAACTCACAAATTTTATCGGCATTGGCCTCGAGCAGCTCTTTAAAGCGGAACATCACGCGCGCGCGCTTGAGCGGCGGAGTATTACGCCATGCTGGAAATGCAGCCTCGGCAGCGCTTATAGCCTGCTCTACTGTCTCAACTGACGCAAGTGCAACTTGACGCTGCACTTTGCCGGTGGCCGGGTTAAACACATCTTGAGTGCGAGCGGCAGCGTGGTTACTTTCACCGTTAATTAAATGTCCGATTGTATTCATAAATAATTCCTAAATAAAAATAGTGTTAATGATGGGAGTTAATCCCAAAGTCCTTGATAGATCGCGACCATTTCGCTAATCGATGGCTCAATCGGGTTATTACCCGGTGAGCCCGAGGCCAACGCTTGCTCAGCCATAGTTTGACAAACCGCGAAAAAGTCTTCGCGCTTAATACCAAATTTCTCGGGTGTAGGCACGGCCAGCTCATCGTTGAGCGCACTTAACTCAATTAATAGTTTGTCGTTGGCAACCGCATTACTATCTTGCTCAGTAGCGATTCCCATAGCTCGTGCGCAGTCTGCATAACGCTCCGGTGCGGCGGGAATAGAGAAAGCCGTGACACTAGGTAGCAACATGGCATTGGAGAGCCCGTGAGGCACATGGAAAAAAGCCCCTATAGGACGACTCATACCGTGCACCAACGCCACTGATGCACTTGAAAAGGCAATACCCGCAAGAGTTGATCCCAGCATCATAGCTTCGCGAGCACCCTGATCTGCGCCGTTATGATAAGCTTTTCGCAGGTTGGGTCCAATGAGCTTGATCGCAGCAATTGCTTGAGTATCACTGTAGGAGTTGGCTTTTTTACTAACGTAAGACTCAATAGCGTGTGTCAAGGCATCAATACCCGTATCAGCGGTAATACGCGGGGGTAAACTCAGCGTTAACTTATAATCAACCAACGCGGCAATCGGCATAAAGCCAATACCGACACAGAGCATTTTCTCATCGCTAACTTCGTCTGTTATAATGGTAAAGCGGGTCACTTCAGAACCAGTACCTGCTGTTGTTGGCACAGCAATTACAGGTAGGCCCTGCTCTACGACCATGCGCGGAAAACGATAATCTTGCATCACACCGCCATGCTTGGCTAAAATCGCAATGGCCTTAGCACTGTCGATTGGACTACCGCCACCTAGGGCAACAATACAGTCATAGTTGCCTTCTCGTGCCTTAGCAACACCCGCTTGAATCGATTTAACCGTGGGCTCGGGCATGGTGTCGTCGAACACATCGTTAACTATATTGTGACTGTCTAAGTTATCTTGTATAAGACGGGCATAGCCTAATTCCACCATCATCTTGTCGGTAATAATCAATGGTCGACTACAACCCAGGCTCGCTAAAATACTGGGTATTTCCAGACTTGCATCTTCACCTACCTGCATAATACGCGGCAGAATTACTTGGTTAGACATAATAACTCCCTATCTTTAAATGATGCCAAAAGTGCACGACTTATTCATGTGAAAAGTCGTGCATACTGGATATCGTGTTAGTGTTTAGCGATGGCGAAAAACGGGTGCACGCTTGGCGATAAAAGCGTGCATTCCCTCTTTTTGTCCCTCGGTGGCGAAAGCTGCTTGAAACAGACGTCGTTCATGGCGGATACCCTCGGTGAGACTCGTTTCAAAAGCAACGTTGACCGCCTCTTTAGCCATACGCACGGCTGGACTGTTGTAGCCGGCAATAGTATGCGCCGCCTCTAGTGCAGTTTGCAGTAATTCTTTACCCGGCACTACTCGCGCCACCAGTCCTGCAGCTTTTGCTTCGTGCACGTCAATAGTTCTACCGGTAAGTACAAGATCCATGGCCAGTGATTTACCGACTGCATTAGCTAGACGTTGAGAGCCACCGATGCCTGGCAAGATACCTAGCTTAATTTCTGGTTGTCCAAACTGAGCATCTTCAGAGGCAATAATAAAATCACACATCAACGCGAGCTCACAACCACCCCCTAGCGCATAACCGCTGACAGCGGCAATGATGGGCTTGCTAATTAAACGCAACTCATCCCATGGTGCGAATATATCGTCACAATAAAACTCTGCGTAACTTAGATTAGCCATCTCTTCAATATCCGCGCCTGCTGCGAAAGCTCGCGAGCTACCGGTGATAATAATGGCGCCAATGTTGTCATCAGCATCGAAGGCTTTTAACGTGTCGACAACTTCGCGAGCGAGCTGTCGGCTTAAGGCATTGAGACTTTTAGGCCGGTGCAAAGTAATCATGCCAACTCGTTCTCGGCGCTCGACAAGAATAGTCTCCATCGGTGCTAAAGCTGATTTTGACTTTACGTCAGCTTGATTGGCACTATTGTTGATGCTGCTGTTCTGATCAGAATCGACGGACTTAGGCGTATCATTTTTTGTAGTTTTCATAATGCTGTTCTCTCTATCTGTCAAGAATACTATGGTTTAAGTTGCAGAAATGACCTCGTAGTTAGCCGTTCACTCATCGTCATCCGAACTTGTTTGAGGGTGTGATGTCGGTGCATAAGCACCGTTACTCGCCATCAATTCCTCCAAGATTGCCTCGCGATGCTCATTAAGAGCCGGGGACCGCAACGGTATTTCAGGATCAACTTCTGATACTGAGCCCATCTTGATGGGGTTACCAGCAGTGCGGATAGCCGTTTGATTTTCACCGATAACTTTTACAATCATGTTGCGAGCTAACAGTTGTGGATGAGTGAACAATTTATCGATAGTGTTGATAGGCGAACATGGCACACCCGCTTCATTGAGAGCATCGATCCAGTGCTGCATTGGCTGGGTAAGTGTAATCGTCTCGACATCTTTTACCAGTTGCTTACGATTTTGCACGCGTAGATCGTTGGTTAAAAACTGCTCTTCCAAGGCCATTTGGGGGGCGCCCAAGGCATCCATCATTAGCAAGAACAGGGTGTCGTTACCAGCACACATAACAAACTTACCATCTTTTGCCGCGAAGGTTTCAAAAGGTGCTAGCGATGGATGATTGTCACCGGTACGCGTGGGTACAATTCCCTCTACGTCGTAGCGTGCAAGTGCGGTCTCCATCAACGCCGCCTGACAATCTAACATACCGATATCAACACGTGTTCCCTGAGCGTCGCGGGTGCGGCTGTAAAGTGCCGACAAGATACCTATAACCCCAAAGAGTGCAGCACCTAGGTCACCAAAACTTGTACCCACACGAGCGGGCTCTTCATCTGGCCAACCGGTTAGGCTCATGACGCCGCCCATTGCTTGGACCACCATATCGTAGCCTGGCAATTCGCTAAATGGCCCACTGTGACCAAAACCCGAGATGGAGGTGTAAATAATATGTGGGTGAGTTTTAGCAAGGCGCTCGGGGCCGTAACCAAGTCGCTCCATCACACCGGGACGAAAATTTTCGACCACTACGTCGGAACTATCGAGCAGGCGCTCAAGCAGCTCGCGGTCGCGGGGTGATTTAATGTCTAAGGAGATACTCTCTTTACCACGATTAAAACACATGAAATAGGCTGAATCGACACCGACAAAGGGACCAAAAGCACGGGTATCGTCACCGGTACCAAACCTTTCAACTTTAATGACGCGTGCTCCTAGATCGGCTAGGACCATGGTGCAGTAAGGGCCTGCTAATACACGAGAAAAATCCAACACGGTAATACCAGCCAGTGGGCCTGGTTTTTCATCTGTTTCACTTGTTTGATTCATAGTTGCTAATCCAGCGGTTGGGTATTTTTACGTCGATTCAAAATAACACCAACGCACGATTGACTCAATTTACACCTGCGCAGATAATGAGTCAATACGTATCAATATAAGACTTTAGTAGCTTAGCCACGATGCAGCGTGTACCTCTATCTACCCAATTTAAACTAGCACCTCATCCTTAAGGATAACGACTAGATATAAATAGGGCGTGACGAGAGAGATTTAACCAGGTGAGGCATGCTGTTATTTTACAGTAGCCATCAGCAATCGCAAAACTAGCAGACAGCAAACCAACACTAAGGTTATTACCTAGATTTTATTATTAGACAAGCCTTTAATTCATCGCGACAGAAGCCTTGTTGTAAATACACACCCCATTAAACAGCACTCGTTAACTTAGCTATCTCTAACATATACTTACTCTGATGCATTGTCGCAATAGATCTGTTGGACAGGTCAAATATCAAATAAAGTTTAACTGAATTTTTATGACGAGAGCTTGCAACTCTGTCTTTAAAGTATCTTGCTAGTTGGAAAGCTGCAACCAACTCACTCGTATTAGATTTCAGGCTATACTCACCGACTATTTATAGCTAAGGGTAAACTGTGAAAGTCATCTCTATTAATGTTAATGGTATCCGTGCCGCAGCCCGCAAAGGCTTATTTGAGTGGCTCAAAAAAGTCGATGCTGACGTCATTTGCCTACAAGAGTTAAAAGCTCAGCCAGATCAGATAGACGATAAACTGTTCAATCCCGACGGATATTTTCGCTACCTTCACTGCGCCGAAAAAAAGGGCTACAGTAGTGTTGGCATCTACTGTAAACAAAAACCTAATAAGGTGCATTTAGGCTTAGGGGCGATTAGTGACTTAGATTGGTCTGACGTAGATCGGGAGGGTCGCTATATACAGGCAGACTTTAATGGCCTTAGCATTGCATCGCTGTACCTGCCTTCGGGTTCTTCGAAGGCAGAAAGGCAGGTATTTAAGTTCGATTTAATGACTCGCTTCGAGACTGTTTTACAAAGCATGTTGCATAAAGATCGTGAATTTATTATTTGTGGCGACTGGAATATTGCTCACAAAAAAGTCGACATTAAAAATTGGCGGGGCAACCAGAAAAATTCTGGATTTTTACCCGAAGAGCGCGAGTGGATGGATTGGCTGTTGAATAATGAAGACAATCATCGCGCTCAACCTTTAGGCTTTGCCGATGCTTTTAGAATAGTTAATCATCGGGAGCACGAGTACACCTGGTGGTCTAATCGTGGACAAGCCTGGGCAAATAACACGGGTTGGCGCATTGACTACCAAATTATTACGCCTGGTCTAATTGACAAGGTTGTGCCTAATTCAGACCTTATTTATAAAGCAGAGCGTTTTTCTGATCATGCACCATTGGTTATCAAATATGACATCTAATGCTTCAGCGGCTAGCATCGAGGTCGATGGCAACTAGCGACTTATTTTTAAGCAGCAAGTCACCATCGGCTGTTGTGAGATTATTTGATGTCCAGCTTTATAACCAACTTTCGCCGGTACTTTTTACCGGCAACTGTGTCGACAAGGTTCAATGCCTTATGAATATTGTAAAAACGCTCGCTACCATCATGTAGCGTTGCTAATTCATCAATCAGCTAACTCTATATCAGCTGTCGCCAACAGCGTCAGCAACACCTCCCTCTCGCCGGCATTGATAGGCGTTTCCAGTAAACCGCTGCAGAGCTCTTTAGCAAAGCTTTCTCGAACATTAAAAGCCACACCATTTACGAACAGCGCCTGCTCAGAAAAAGCAAAGCGACTGTGATGGGGATGCACAAGCTCAAAGCCACTGTTGCTATCAATATAACAATTGATGGCCGCAAGCGTTAGTTCGTTGGAATCCGTTGTGTGATCATCGTCCAGAGGTGGCAGATGGCGGGGCTCAGTCACTAGGCTTCCAAAAGACTTGTTGATAGCCTGCCTAATAGCCTCGGGGGTGAGTTGCCTAGTCATCATTAGCAATTGATGTTCAACGTCTACATGTATCTTGTAGGGGCTGGCATCAACCGAGTCTTTCTCGATACTGGTCGCGCAGTCTCGATAGCGCAAGTTATTGCTGCCTGTCTCAGCAAACTCCTCTATCAACGTTTCAAGCGTTGCAAACAAGAGTTCCTGTTGCGATGGCGCTCTAAAACCTACCGATAGAGTAATGCATTCGTCAGTTACTGCCGTGCCCCAGTGCCCAACACCGGCGGGCACGTACAACATATCACCAGGGGTAGCTATCAGTGTCTGCACCCGCTCAAATTCTTTTAACAATTTGACAGGTGAATTTTCTTGCAGGCGGGTCGCATCGTCGCAAACTTGCCCTAGTTGCCACTCGCGAGTGCCGGAGACCTGCAATAAAAATACATCGTAATAGTCAAAGTGTGGCCCGACACCACCACCAACAGGGGCAAAACTTGCCATAACGTCTTCTAGACGCCATTTGGGTAAGAATGAAAAGCGCTCTAAAATGGCATGAACCTCCTCAATCCATTGATCAAGGCCCTGCACCAGCAGTGTCCAATTTTTGTTGGGCATTGCCGATAGTTGTTGCTCCGTAAACGGACCTTGCTCACATGACCAGTTGTTGTTTAAACCGAATCCCGAGATAATACGTGTTTCGCTATCGGGTTCGCAGGCAATACCCGCTAAATCGCCACTATCAACGACACCCACCAAATCGATGATGGATGCCCGCAACAGTAATGGCTGCTGCTGCCAATAGTTTTTTAAAAAATTTTCTCGCGTACAGTCTACAAATATCGACACAAATAACCTTACCGTTTGAATGAAACTAGAGAATAATCATAACGTAAATGGGTTTTGAATATATGACAATTTAGACACCACGCTTCTAGTTTACGGCTGCTAATCATATACTTAAGTTACACCTAGATATTTTTCAAGGTTGTTTTAAAATGTATAAAGGACTACCTAAATGTTAACTATCTGGGTCGACGCCGACGCCTGTCCTGTCGTTGTTAAAGAGATTATATGTCGAGCTGCAGAGCGCACACTGACACCCGCCATCTTTGTTGCCAACCAACCGATAAACCTACCCAAGTCGAGGCATACTAAAATGCTACAGGTAGCTGCAGGCTTCGATGTAGCAGATGACACTATCGTAGCAAAGGTGCAAGCGGGAGACATCGTAGTCACCAGTGACATTCCACTAGCCGCAGAAGTGCTCGAAAAAAAAGGGCTTGTTATAACGGTAAGGGGGGAGCGCTATACGCAAGACAACATCAGAGCACGCTTAGCGATGCGTGATCTGATGGAGACCATGCGAGCCAGTGGTGTTCAATCCGGCGGACAAGCAACGTTCAACCACACAGATCGCCAAGCGTTTGCGAATGCTCTAGATGGCATACTCACTAAAAAAACAACACCGCCAAGCACCTAACGAAGTCTTCATACAGCTTTGTGCAAGAGCAGCAAAGACACGGGGCTCGCCCTACTAAAGTTTATCAGTAACCACTTGACCCCACAGTTGTTCAATACGCTTTTCGCGGCCACAGGAGTGACGATAATAGCGATAGCGCAGACTACTCTTCTTATAAAAATCTTGATGATAGGCCTCTGCAGAGTAGAATTTTTTAGCCGCTAGAATTTCAGTGACGATTGGCTCTGCAAAAGGTTTATGTGATTGAATGCTAGCCAAAGAAGCTTCAAATATCGATTTCTGTGTCTCATCTTGATAAAACAACGCCGTTTTATAAGACGAGCCCTTATCGCAAAACTGTCCGTCGGGATCGGTCGGGTCGATGGTGTACCAATAAAAATCAACAAGGTCTTTTAGGACGACAAGATCTTTATTATAGGTAATCTTGACCGCCTCAAAATGCCCAGTCTGGTTCGTCGCAACGTCTTTGTAGGTTGGGTTTAGAGTTGATCCGTTAATATAACCAGACTCTGCGTGTAGCACTCCTCGGTGTTTTTCAAAATCTGACTCCGTGCACCAAAAGCAGCCACCAGCGACAATCAACACACCTTCTTCGACGAGATTTTGCGCCAAGCTGTGGCTTGTTTGCACTAACCAAAAAATGGCAACTAGACATAATATTTTTTTCATGAGTCCTCCTAGTTATGGTTGGCTCTGCTGAGCCTAAAATCTTTATTAATCGTAATAACGCAACTAGACAGTTTCCATATCAACTAGTTACACGAGAAGCCTCAATTGCCACCGCTGCCTTTCATCCGTTTATCTGACTAATTATTTAGCCAGCCCACTAGCGATTTAACCCGTTGTCTACCCAACTATTGACCAAACACCTGTCTTGCAACCTACTTCTCTGAGCATCGACCTAACTTGTTACAAGTTAGGTCGAGAGCACTTGAAGAGATTATCGCGCTCACGACATAAAAATTATCTCAGAGACCATAAAAAAGTGCCACCAAAAGTCACCTGATATAGGATCAAAGATGGGTCAAAAAGTTGCACAGTGCCTCGAAATATAACCGCGCTACCGCTGGGTTGGACTCGCGAGTCAATTAGCATCGCGAATTATTTGCCGCTGGATAGTCTGCCAATTAAGCGCTGATTCTTGCTTAGATGTATTCGTATAACAGCATGGGCTACGAGGGCAAGAGCTGTTTCTTGGACAGATAAGACGGGCGGGATTATCGATACCACGCTCAACCCATGCCACGTTAAGTATTTTGGCGACACTCATTAGCTCTTTTTTAATACTTTGAGGAATAGACGCCGTGCCTCCCTCTTTTAAACATGCGGCTTTCAGCTCAAACGCTAAAGCTTGAGCATCGCCACCTTGGGATTCAATCGCTGGATTTAAATCGAGACCGGCACACAAGACGTGGCTGTTACCCGCAAGATCGTGCACCTTAACCGATTCACATGAATAAATTCTGGGTTCATTGTTGGTCTCTAAAATAGAAATCTGGGAGGAACTTGCCTTAGAGGGCGAGTCGATCATACGAAAGACAGCCCAGTGTTGACAGGGATCCTGCACCATGCGCATGTTACCCCAAGGCAGCGGGATGCCATTGCCGCGATAAACGGCCTTGAGCTTACCGGGAGGATAGGCATCAAAATAATGCCAATGTGGATATGGCGATACTGCTGTCATACGGCGCATCACCACAGAGGCTGACACCTGCACCATATGGCGAACACTGATCTCGTAATTGTAACGATCTAGTAGCTGTCTGAATGGCACCTTAGGACACAGGAGTGCACTGGCAAAAAAACTACACTCAAAATCTCGCCATGCATTCAAAATATCTTGAGCATCTAATGAGTTCTCAGACTCTGAATTATAATCGAGAACCGAGCCACCACCGGCAACTAAAATACTTTTGAAGCTTTCTTTGCCATGCAGTACTCGGTGCCCGATCTGTACCGCCAAGTCATACTTGAGCCTCATGGGACGAAGCTTGAGGACACTGTTGATATAGATACGATTAGGGGGAGCAAAGAATGAGCGCACTAAATTTTTAGAATTACCACCCATCTCCTCTTGTATTTCGTCGGGCAGCCTGTCGAACCAATGAATCTCTAAGCCCATATTTTTGCAAATCTCAATCACTGCCTCAAGACTCAGGGGCATCTGTTTATGCCCAACTTCTTCGGCCGCACGCTCTAGGTCGGGAAAATGGTTTTGTTGCTGCTCCTGATGTGCACGAATCAATAGGTGCGCAAACTGCTGACCTGAAACACCGGTCTGCGAGAGCATTTCGGGGACAACACTTTCTAGAATATCGTTAGAAAAAAGAAATTTAGGCTCAAGTGACATCCCCGAAATACCACCACGCTTGCCCTTTAAAGGTCTGATGGCCTCTTCTTCCGGCGTGTCATCTAAAAACCAACTCACTTCTTTTTGAAACACTTGCGCAATGCCTGCAAGCATTTCTTCACTTGGAAAACGCTTGCCGCGCTCGATCATCGACAAATAAGAAATAGAGGGTGCAACATTGTTGCGACTGGTTATACAGCGAGCCGATAAATCTTCCATGGTCAAATTATTACGTTTACGTAGGTTACGTATTTTGGTGCCCAAAAAATGCGCATTGCGCATAATACCTTTGGTTTTTTTCATGATTTTATTCTCCGTATCGCACATCGACCTATACCGGTAATTATAAGTTTATGCGTTACAAGTGCTAGGTAGTAAAGAAAGACACCATGTCATAATAATATTTTGTGAAATTTACAGTGTAAAATTTCTATTGTAAAGTTATCAAAAAATTTACTATACAATCAATTCATTGTGTAAATCAAAGAAAACAAACAAATTTTATAGATAGGGTACAATGTTGACTGATAACTCCGTGTATAAATCGTTACCGTAGTACGAGTTAGTAACCCTCCTATAAAACTAGAAATAATGAGTGTAAACATGACAACAAATAGTTCCAATCAGTCACTGACTATCAAAATAAATGAGAGTTTTCGTCATTTTATTGATAATGAAGTAATGCCACTGACCCAAGTTAATCCAGATCAGTTTTGGCAGAATCTTCAAAAATTGATTGATGATCTTGCGCCTCGTAACCGCGCACTTCTCGCCAAACGCGATCTAATACAGAAGCAGCTCGACGATTGGCACAAAAGCAATGACTACCAGTCGACTGATATTGAGGTTTATAAAACTTTTCTTAAAGAAATTGGTTATCTAGTAGAAGAAGGTGAAAACTTCTCTATTGAAACCACCAATGTCGATGCTGAAATTGCCACGATGGCAGGCCCGCAGCTAGTTGTTCCCCTTAAAAACGCGCGCTTTGCGCTAAATGCAATTAATGCTCGCTGGGGCAGTTTGTACGATGCTCTTTACGGTAGTGACGTTATCCCTAAAACAGGTAAATTAAAGCCTGCTAAAGGTGGTTATAACGAATTACGCGGCCGTGAAGTGATGAAATATTGTCGCGACTTTCTCGATAACCATTTTCCGCTAGACGATGGCGCGTCTCACCATGACGTGACTTTATATCAAATTTATTATCAGCAGTTTACCGCTGTACTAAAAAAAGGCACCTACGTTGGTCTTAAAGATTCTAAGCAATTTGTAGCGTTTAATGGGTCAAAAAATGCGCCTAATGAAATCATTCTTAAAGACAATGGCCTACATATTAATATTCGCATCAATCATGCCACTAGTGTTGGGGCCCAAGATGATGCCGGCGTTGAAGACTTGCGTGTAGAAGGTGCATTGACCACGATTATGGATTGTGAAGATTCAGTGACCGCGGTTGACACAGAAGACAAGATAGAAGTCTATCGCAACTGGTTAGGCCTAATGACTGGCAACCTCAGCACTAATTTCCTCAAGGGTGGAAAAACCGTTACTCGTGCGCTAGAGCGCGACCGCATTTTCACCAATCGTGACGACGAGCCCTATTATGTGCGTCGACGCAGCCTTATGTTCATTCGTAATGTGGGCCACCTAATGACCATAGACACGATTCAAGATAGCCATGGCCACGATGTACCCGAAGGGATTCTCGATAGTGTTTTCACATCATTAA
>JBLIME010000049.1:0-14537 GCA_047638515.1 Pseudohongiellaceae bacterium | reverse complement strand
GTGACTATTTATGCCGACGACGACGAAGCCTATGAAATCTGGGAGCACGAAATAGGTGTTCCCGCAGAGCGCATTATTCGCATTGGCGATAATAAAGGCGCCAAGTATCAATCTGATAATTTTTGGGCGATGGGTGATACTGGCCCCTGCGGCCCTTGCTCCGAGATCTTTTATGATCATGGAGCAGATATCTGGGGCGGTCCACCGGGTTCACCCGAAGAAGATGGCGATCGTTTTATTGAGATCTGGAATCTGGTCTTTATGCAATTTAATCGCACCAGTGATGGCGTCATGAAGCCTCTACCCAAGCCCTCGGTCGATACGGGAATGGGGCTCGAGCGCATTGCGGCTATTATGCAAGGTGTTCACAGCAACTACGAAATCGACATGTTTGTTAACCTTCTCGGTGCTGTTGCTGATGTTACCCATGTTGAAGATCACGCAGATAAATCATTACGTGTCATCGCTGATCATATTCGCTCCTGTGCCTTTTTAATTATCGACGGTGTCATACCCGCCAATGAAGGTCGCGGCTATGTGCTGCGCCGCATCATTCGTCGCGCAGTGCGTCATGGACACAAGCTTGGCCAAACAGAGGCGTTCTTTTATCAATTAGTGGGCGCATTGGTTAGCGAGATGGGTGACGCTTATCCTGAGCTTGTGGCACAACAGGCGCAAGTTGAAAAAATACTGTTGGCAGAAGAACAACAATTTGCCAAAACCCTAGAAAAAGGTCTGGCGGTTTTAGAGTCGGTTCTGGTCGAGATGAAGGGTACAGAAATACCCGGAGACCTTGTCTTTGCACTTCACGATACCTACGGTTTTCCCACAGACCTGACAAATGATATTGCACGTGAACGTAGCTTAACGTTGGATATAGACACTTATGCAGAGCTTATGTCTGCGCAGCGCATCCGTGCTCGTGCAGCCGGCAAGTTTAAGGTTGATTATAACGATCAAATTCAGATCGACGGTTCGACCCAATTTGTCGGTTATGAAAACCTAGTTGGCGACGGTAAGATAACGGCTTTATTCCAAGATGGTCAAGCGGTCGCGCAATTATCCGAGGGCGATGAAGGTATTGTTGTGCTCAGCCAAACGCCATTTTACGCCGAATCTGGCGGACAAGTTGCCGATACCGGTTATTTGACAGCGGACGCACACCGTTTTGAAGTGGTGGATTGCAAGAAAAATGGAGACAACCACTGTCATATTGGCCGCGTCTTGAATGGTGCGCTATTGGTTGGCGATGTGTTGTCGGCTGACGTCGACAATAATTTGCGTCAAGCTATTGTGCTCAATCACTCGGCAACGCACTTAATGCATGCAGCATTGCGGAAGGTGTTAGGTGAGCATGTCACTCAAAAAGGCTCGCTGGTTGATTCAGATAAGCTACGTTTTGACTTTGCACATTTTGAGGCGGTGACTAATCAAGAGTTACAGGTCATTGAACGGCAGGTAAATGATGAGATTCGTCGCAATACAGCAACCACAACTGAAGTTTGTTCGATGGATAGCGCTAAGGATAAAGGCGCTATGATGTTGTTTGGTGAAAAGTATGGCGCTGAGGTGCGGGTGTTGAATATGGGTGAGGGCTACTCTGTTGAGCTTTGTGGAGGTACACATGTGCAGCGTACGGGTGATATCGGTCTGTTTCGTATCGTTTCTGAATCTGGAGTAGCCGCAGGTGTTCGTCGTATAGAAGCCGTAACAGGTAAGAATGCCTTAGAAACCATTCATAATCTTAATGAGCAAATGCAAACAGCGGTACATCTTGTCAAATCGATGCCATCTAATTTTTTAGAAAAACTAGAGCAATTAGTGATACACACTAAAGAACAAGAAAAGCAGCTGTCGGCACTACAGGCGAAAATGGCCAGTGCCGCCAGTGACAACCTGCTGAGTCAAGTGCAGCAGATGTCCGGTATCAATGTATTGGCCTGCATAGTCGATGGCGCTAATGCTAAAAGCTTAAGGGAGCTCGCCGATGCCGTTAAATCGAAACTACACAGCGGTGTATTTTTGTTGGCTGCCGTGGACGGCGATAAGGTGTCTTTGATTGCCGGCGTGACGAAAGATTTGATTCCACGATTTAAAGCGGGTGATTTAATGCGAGAAGTGGCGCCACTTGTCGGTGGCAAAGGCGGCGGTCGTCCAGACATGGCACAGGGTGCGGGAACAAACCTTGCGGGTATTCAAGAAGCGCTAGTTTTTGTCGAAACTTGGGTCGCTGCTAAGTAGGTGTCGTTAATCAGTGTCATTAATACTGGCGAGCTATTAACTTTTCCCCGTTAATAGTGTTAAATACGATCCTTTTTTACCAATCATGTTTTATAAGGTTCGTTGGCTCAATAATTTAAAAGGAATAGTTCATGAGCCTCTTGGTTCAAAAATACGGCGGTACGTCGGTAGGTACGGCTGCGAAAATTCAGGCCGTTGCCGACAAAGTAGCCTTGGTAAGGCGCTCAGGTGACGACGTAGTTGTGGTTGTGTCCGCTATGAGCGGAGAAACTAATCGTCTTGTAGGTCTAGCTGGTGAGATGCAGGCAAGCCCTGAGCCCCGAGAGATGGATGTTTTATTGTCGACGGGAGAGCAGGTGACAATTGCGCTTTTATGCATGGCACTCAAAGCTCGAGGATGTGACGCGCGCTCCTATACGGGCTCACAGGTGAAGGTAGTGACGGATGATGCGCATACTAAAGCAAGAATACAATCAATCGATGATCACAATATCAATGCTGATCTAAAAGCCGGCAGAGTGGTAGTGGTTGCAGGATTTCAAGGAGTCGATCAAAGCGGTAATATTACCACCCTCGGTCGTGGAGGTTCGGATACCACTGCAGTTGCACTGGCAGCTGCATTAAAAGCTGATGAATGCCAAATTTATACCGATGTCGATGGCGTTTACACAACCGATCCTAGGGTAGAACCCAATGCTCGCCGCTTAGAAAAAATTACTTTCGAAGAAATGTTAGAAATGGCAAGCCTTGGTTCTAAGGTATTACAAATTCGTGCGGTTGAGTTTGCCGGTAAATACAATGTCCCTCTGCGCGTACTACATAGTTTTCAAGAGGGTGCAGGTACACTAATTACATTTGATGAGGAGTTAGGTCTGATGGAGCAACCGCTGGTTTCGGGTATTGCATTTAATCGTGATGAAGCCAAAGTAACTATAAGAGGTATTCCTGATATACCGGGTGTGGCTGCCAGAATATTAGCGCCTATTGGTGAGGCAAATATTGAAGTTGATGTTATCGTGCAAAACATAGCTGCAGATAACACTACCGATTTAACCTTTACCGTCAATCGCAGTGATATGGATAAAGCTAAAACTGTTCTTGATAAAATAGCCAAAGAAATTGGCGCTCAAGAAATTATCACCGACGACAGTATCGTCAAAATCTCTATCGTTGGTGTTGGTATGCGTTCTCATGCAGGTGTGGCCGTCACTATGTTCAGAGCGTTAGCCGATGAAAACATTAACATTCAAATGATCACCACTTCAGAGATAAAAATTTCAGTGATTGTCGAAGCTCGTTATCTCGAGCTGGCAGTGCGGAGTCTTCATGCGGCTTTTGGTTTAGATAAAAAATAAATAACGGACACTATTGATCTAAATTCAGCCATATCGGGTAAATGATACCAATTGTGTAATAAAACTATAAAATTGATGGCTGAATAAGTAAAGTAGACGAAAAGGCCGTCTGCCTCTGGATAACTTTTAATTTTAGATTCAAGCTGTAGAGTCGGCAAGTTTTGTTAGCCATAGCTTATGCCCCTAGAGGTGTAATTAATTCAACAAAAGAATAAACAGGAGATCGGTATGCTAATTTTAACACGTCGCGTGGGTGAGACATTAATGGTTGGAGACGAGGTGACTGTCACTGTATTGGGTATAAAAGGTAACCAAGTTCGTATCGGCGTTAATGCACCAAAAGAAGTGGCCGTTCATCGCGAG
Organism: Pseudohongiellaceae bacterium; assembly: GCA_047638515.1. Classification (GTDB taxonomy): domain Bacteria; phylum Pseudomonadota; class Gammaproteobacteria; order Pseudomonadales; family Cellvibrionaceae; genus CANLBN01. Next base: position 10,578 of record JBLIME010000049.1, on the reverse strand, counting down.
GAGATTTATGAGCGAATTCAACGTGAAAAAGAACAGCCAGAGTTAGGCAACGAGTAGTTATTGAACAGAGCAGTCATGTACCGTTGTTAGTTAATCATCTTTGCAGCTTACAAATATAGATATAAATACAGTGGGCTGTACAAGTAGCGATCTCCATTTAAACGTTAGCCTGTCAAGCAGAATAATTCTTTTATTCTTTACACTTTACTTGGTTTTTAAAAAAACTATGGTATTATTCGCGCCTGTTTTAGCACACAGAATTTTTGGAGAAGTGGCCGAGTGGCCGAAGGCGCTCCCCTGCTAAGGGAGTATACCTTGATCGGTATCGAGGGTTCGAATCCCTCCTTCTCCGCCATACAATTAACCGCTTGCCATGTTTCGTGGCAAGCGGTTTTTTTTGCTTCAATTGTGCATAAAAATTGAATCCGTTGTTTAATAAACTCCTCGCCTCATAAATTTTCTGTTTCATGAAGTCATCGTCGAACAGGATTGCGTTAGATACTGGCTTTTTTAGAAGTGACTGCGTCACCTAAGGATTGAGTCCAAACACCCTCCCTTATCCACTCACATCGCTCTTTCTAAGCTAATAAGTGACTGGTGCCTTTCAAGCATACTGTGACTACTAGCTATTCGTTTACTCCTGTGGATGTAAAAATCCTGAGGCGTTAAGTGTATTTCTAATCGTCATCATTGTATCCAGCTCCATTTAATTCACCCCTGCGCAACATATTGTTGTTTTATGGCATTAGTTCCTCAAATGATTGTAAAGCTCGCCTATTTACTCTTGACCATAGCATTCATTTTAACTGTCAAGTCATCAAAGAAATATTGGTGCACCTGCTTATACGAGCGGATTGCGCTCAAATAGCGATCGGTAATGAGTATTTTCAATATCAGTCCGCTCACACATAAGACTAAAAATAATAATAGTCAATTATATCAGTGGTTTACGTCGTCTAATTAATTGGTGTGAAAACTGCATAATTTATTTGGTGTTGGGTATATAGACTCGATAAAAATTAACTTATATCGGGTCTCTGTCAAAATGATAGCCCGCTAATCAATATATGGAGATGATAGTTATGGAATGGGATTTATCTTGCGATTTCAGCATTACGGAAGTCAAAACAGGCTTTGTAATCTATCTTTTGTCAGGTTCCTGGTTAAAGCCCGACAGACTGACAGTTAAAGCGCCAGGGGGCATGAATGCTCCTGAGCAAGCTAAATATCTGCGTTTAGGTTTAAAGTTTGCAAAAGAGTCGAATGCTTTAGAAGCGTAAACTTTTCAACAGACATTAATGTCTAATCTACTAAGCCTCGGTCACAGGCCGTCACCGCCGTATTGGCGACCCAGCCAACCTCAAAGTATCGGTCACTAGGCATCAACGGTGTCTAGTTTGCGCCGAACCGCATTACGCTATGTCTGCGCCAATCTAAACCTGTATTTTATTTGTCAGGCAATTTTTTAGATCTGCTACAGCGCCAAGCATCAACGGAATTTATAGTTGTTAAATATATAATAGTTAGCTTTGGTATATAATTAGTATCAATTCAAATTCTGTGACTTTTTACAGCAAGCAGATCGCATTATGAGCATAGTTATCCGTAGGGCTCGAGCTTTATGAAAAGTCCGATTCGTCACTTGACGATAACCTATGTCCTGTCGTTTTCATTTATTGCACTTCTCTCAATATTAATTTATGTAAAGTTAGAAAAAATTATTAGTTTGCAAGTTTCAAACGCAGAGATCATCAATGTTAGTGGTCAACAGCGCATGCTCTCTCAGCGCACTAGTCTCTATGTCTATGACTTTATAGTGACAGGTTCTAAAACCTCTCGGGCATTTGCAGCTGAGGCCTTAACTCTTATGCTAGCAAATCACAAGTCTTTGCTAGCTCCGCACGTCAATGCTCTTGCCTTGGGTGAATTGTCGCCTTTATCTAACGAGTTACAAGTAATGTACTTTGCGCGACCCGTAGCAATCGAGGTCAAAATGAACGCCTACGAAGCGGCTCTAATGAAAATTATTGGTGTTGATGCCAATGCCGTATTGGACTTAAGCAAGATCAATGGCGACTATGCGCTTCTGAATTCAACTCGCGAACCTCTGCTCGCGGCTTTAAGTACGGCGGTTAAGCAGTATGAAGTTGAAAGTACCCAACAAATAATGAGCTTACGTTTTTACCTAACGCTATCGACAATTGTGGTGATATTAGCGCTAGTTTTTATTGCTATATTTATCAATCGACCGATGGTCAATCGAGTTAGCAACTATGCAAAAAAAATTGAAGAGTCTTGGAAGGCACAAATACAGTTGATGCACGGGCTTGCTGTTTCTCGAGATGAAGTGAAAGAAAAGAATCGATTTTTAAACGATGTTATGAATAACACAGGTCAAGGTATTGTAGTTTTCACTAAAGATTTAAAGTTATCTGCATGGAACGACACCTTCAAGCAAATTATGGGCCTCGAAGATCGTGATTATGAAGAGGGTATGTCATTAGAGCACTTCTTTGCACTCAATATGTCAGAGAATGTCACATACAAAATATCTATTGAGGATTACGTTGTGCGATTACATCAACGGATCAAAGACCGGTTGATTTGCGACACTTTTTTGCGTGATAGACAGCGCTATGGAGGAAAAATAATCGCTTCAAGTCAACGCATACTTGAGGATGGTTCTGTTATTAATACTTATAAAGATGTGACGATCGAGAGAAGAGAGGAGCAGCGCATAAAGGATCTAGCGCTTAAAGACGGACTTACAGGCCTAGCTAATCGCCGTGCTTTTGACACGCAAATGGATGTGGAAACACTCAAGTTTAGCCAACAAAAAATACCCTTCTTATTAGCTTATATAGATTTAGATGATTTTAAGAGTATAAACGATACTCATGGACATAACGCGGGTGATGCGGTGTTAAAGTTTGTTGCCGAGACTATCAATGAACATATCCGTAACGACGATGTAGCCGTGCGTTTAGGGGGCGATGAGTTCGCCATTATTTTTGGTGGTACAACTAATAGAGTGTTTGCAGAAGAACGCTTAGAATTAGTAATTAACTCGATTAAAAATAAAAATAAATTGGGTATATTTGAAATAAATATTGGGGCTAGTGCAGGGCTTACCTGTTGCCCCGACGACTCGGAAAAAGCACAAGATTTGATGAAGCTTGCAGATGAAGCGCTCTACCTTGCAAAAAAAAAGGGCAAGGGTCAGGTCTGCTTAGCCAGTCGTAAAGCTTTTTTTGAGCTCGCCTAAGTTAACAGTGTTGACGTGAATTACAAGAGACTCGATATTAATCCATCTTTCTTTTCTTACGTGGTGATATTGTTCGATGATACTAAAGGCCTTATTGGTAGGCGCTAAACATATTAAGTCAGAAATGAAATATTATTAACTCATTCTTTGCTTGAAGTAGATGACGGTGCCATAACCAATGTTGTTTTATTTTTGCCAGAATTTTTAGACGTGTAGAGTGCTTTATCAGCGATGCCAATGATCGCGTGGTCGCACAAAGAGTTGTCATAAGAAATAATACTTATACCAATACTGACCGTTATTTGTTCAGCTAAGTTGCAAATATTCTTCATATTTTTATGAATTCTATTGGCTGTTAGCATAGCGCTATTTGCATCGACTTCGGATAAAATAATTAAAAACTCTTCGCCACCATAGCGGGCGACTACATCGTCAACTCGTGCACTTTTCATCAATATAGCCCCAAATTCTTTGAGCACTTTGTCGCCTTCAGTATGGCCATAGTTATCGTTTATCGCTTTGAAATCATCAAGATCAAGCATAAGTATGGCAAAGCTCTTTTGACGACGCCTCATCTGGCGACGAGTAATTGACATCTTAAGCCACATTTCCCGACGATTGTAACAACCCGTCAATTCGTCAGTCTTGGATAATTTTTTTAGCTGTATATTAGTTGCTTCTAGTTGCTTTTTTGAGTGATTAAGAGTGCTGAGTAATTCATCCTTTCCTACAGCAGAGAAGCAACAGAACAATAGTTCGCCACTATCGTGACTGTCTTTTTTTGCAAAAATAATCATGGGCACTTTTTTATTATCTGGGCACAAAAAGTTAAGCTGCATTTCTTCAACTTTACTTTGATTAAGAACAGAAGGTAGGATTATTTGTTGAAACATAATTCTCGAGCCGTTACTTAACAGATGATTAATTGAATAATTAATGATCTTGTCAGCCGGAAGTTTCATCAATGATGAAAACGTAGTGTTGCAGTAGCGAACAATGCAAGAGGTATCTACGATGAAAACTCCACAGGGAAGTCTATCGTAGTCATCCATGTGATAAGTAATGCTTGATGGTTTGAGACGTTAATATAGGGTGTGTCATATGTGGGCAATGTCCCTCTGAGTCAATAATAATAATTTCACTGTGAGGTGTTATTTTTTGTAAATAAGAGCCGACGTGAATAGATGCTAGTGTGTCAACTTTGCTTTGAATGATTAACGATGGCAGTGTACTTTTTTTATAATATTCACGGTGGTCTGACAAAAAGGTAGCCCTGGCAAAATTTTTGGCAATTAACGGATCCGTTGAGCAAAAGCTGTCCGCTAATTCTCCCGTCATTAGTTCACTTGCCTGTCCACCTATTACTAATGGAGCGAGATATGATGCCCAACCTATGTAGTTTTTATCCATTAGATCAAGCAGCTCTTCAATATCAGTGCGTTCGAAGCCGCCTAAATACTCCGGAGGATCATTTATAAAAGATGGCGAAGGGGAAAGATGAATTAAGCGAGAAAAATATTCAGGAGACGTTAACGTAGCCAGTGTGGCAATGGTTGCACTCACAGAATGCCCAACGATAACGACATCTTCCAGTTGATAGGCCTCGCAAATGTTTAAGATGTCTTGTGCGTAACCATCGAGACTAGAGTATTTTTTTGGATCATACTCGCTGACATCTGATCGGCCGGAGCCTGAGTAATCAAATAAAATGACTCTATAATCATCTAAAAAATCAGGGATGACAAACTTCCACATGTTTTGATCACAACCAAAGCCGTGGGCAAAAATAATAACTTGATCACCTTGTCCCATTATATGAACATTGTTTTTTATTGCGGGGTGCATATATTGCTCGTGTTATCGCGTTACCACGGCTAAGGTAATTATATTATAGCTCATTATTATATTTGATGTTTTTCGATTAAAATTTACACTTAAAAGACACTTTTCTGACGATAAAGTTTACTAATTACTATATTATTCTCACCATTTAATTTTCTACACAGGCTACTTAAGGAGAGTCGCATTAAAAAAAGTCAACCAGATCTCGACGATTTTGTAATCGGGATAAAAGAACAAAAGCTTTACTGCCTCGAATACGACGCGTGGAGGCTGCACGCTCTATCGAGTTTTTCCGACGTGAATTTTGGCCAGCAGCCATTGATTTATGTGGGTGATTACGCAGAGCGTGCCTGCTACGCAATCGATTTAGCACATGAGTCATTTGATCACATTAATCCCGATCATTTTTTATCGCTGCGCTCGCAAATGCCACACTTGTCTGAAATTGAATATCAATTAGTGAGCCGGTCTTTACAGCTGCTAACCTGGCACAAACAACATCAGTTTTGTGGCCAATGTGGAAGTCAAACTATCAATCATCCCGGTGAGTCTGCGCTTACTTGCAGCGCCTGCAATATTATGTTCTATCCGCGTATATCACCGTGTATTATGGTGTTAATCATTCGCGGCGATAAATGCTTGCTGGCGCATCACTTTCGCCAAGCCGGTGATATGTACTCAACCTTGGCTGGATTTGTCGAGGCCGGCGAAAATCTTGAACAGGCTATACACCGCGAAGTTTTTGAGGAAGTGGGCTTAAAAATTAAGAATATTTGTTATTCAGCGAGCCAGTCATGGCCATTCCCGCACCAGTTGATGGTGGGCTATTTTGCTGAATATGACTCGGGTGATATACGTATTGACGATGTAGAAATAGAAGATGCTCAGTGGTTTTCACACGACAATTTGCCAACAATACCCGCTGCAATGACACTGTCGGGGCAGCTGATTCGAAATTTTGTGAAATCTGTTAGCTAAGGTATTTATTGACCTCATTATTCAGACCATCGAAAGCCGTAGCGGTAATGATTATATTCGGACCCCGCCGTCAATGATCAAAAAGGTACCACGATTACTGATGGCAAAAATGGGTAGGCATCAAGGTAAACTTGATAAGAAACCCATAGGTTTTGGGCAGATCGGATTTAATTGAGTTCGCCTCTTTCAAGATAACTCGATAAACTATGAACACCAGTACACTCTTACTCTGACGTACACTTTTGCCCATCACTATCTTGTAGATCTTGATTGACGCTTAACCTACATCTAACTAGTCTGTTTGTCGATTGTCCCAGCTTTACGAGCACACTTAGCAGTAGAGCTTGACACAATAGGTTTGCATGAGCTGACGAAGCTGAGCCCAGAAGATGCATGGCGTCAGCCAGGTCCAGACCGATGCCTATTAAAGCCACAAGTCTCGTTTACAGACTGCTCCACTGGCAGTGAGTGAAGGATAGTTAGCCGCTAAGCCGACATGTTTGTGCAAGCGGCAACCTATCTTCTATGTGGTTCTTTAATGTTGATTATTCAATGCGTATGGTTAATTTCCATAGTTATTGTGTGTGCCTTCGAGCGATCTCCGAACCATCTGCCAATTATCCTTAATTCATCTGGAATCTATTTTGGCTCTATGTATCATAAAACGATTTGTGCGCTTCGGCCATAGCAACTAATATCGGCGCGGGATGATATTTTTGGCCTTGTGTTAGCTCCATTTCTTTAAGTTTATTGACAACATACTGTATTCCAAGAGTATCCATGTATTGAAATGGTCCCCCTAAAAATGGAGGAAAACCAATCCCATAAATTGCGCCAAGGTCACCGTCGCGCGGGCAGAAGATGATGCCTTCATCGAGGCAAAGAGCAGCCTCGTTGAGCATGCGGTAGACGCAGCGCTGAGCGATAAGTTCGCTATTCATATCTATCGTTTTGGTGATGCTTAGGTCGGTGTAAACCGATTCATCAATAGTTTTTGCAAATTTAGGTTTATCGTAACGATAAAATCCCTTGCGGACTTTTTTACCAAGACGTTTATTGTCAATCAGTGTTTGTTGTACACCAATACTCGCCATGCGTTCGCCGAAAGCATCTTCTAAGATAGGTTGAATTTTACTGCCGATATCAATGCCAACTTCATCGAGTAATTTTATCGGCCCAACCGGAAATCCAAAGCTAGTCAGAGCTTCATCGATCTTGTCGAGTGCAACACCGTCTATCGCCAATTCTAGTGAGGCATTAATGTAGGGTGCTAAGATTCGGTTCACATAAAAACCTGCTCCATCGTTAACAACAATAACAGTTTTACCCTGTTTGCGACCGAAATCTACAGCGGTGGCTAAAGTTTGATCAGAGGTGCCCGAATGTTTAATGATTTCTAACAAAGGCATTTTTTCAACGGGGGAGAAATAATGCATTCCTAAAACATTTTCAGGACGCTTGGCTTTTTTTGCAATATCTTTAATAGGAATAGACGATGTGTTGCTTGCAAAGATCAGCTGCGCGTTATTAAGTGCTTCCACATCACTCAGCATCTGATGTTTTAGGTTAATGTCTTCAAATACAGCTTCAATGACAATGTCTGCATTTTTAAAACCTGAGTAGTCTAAAGAGCTAGTAAGACGATTAATTTTTTTCTGCGCCGCCTCTTTGCTTAAGATCCGTTTCTTAACACGCGCTTTATAAAAACTATTAACATAGGCGTGGGTACTCATTAAGCCCACGTCGCTAATATCTTTCAGTCGAACACTGACTCTGGCTTTATCGATAGAGACTGTGGCAATCCCGGCACCCATGAGACCTCCACCTAAGATACCTATTTTTGATACCGGTAGCGACTTAGTTTTTTTAGCCGCAGCTGCACTCATAAAATGCGCTTTTTTAAGCGTCGTTGTTGCAAAATATAATTTCCTTAATTGCTGTGCTTCTGGTGATACGGTGAGTTCACCAAAGTATTTGGCTTCAATAGCAAGAGCTTGCGTTAACGGTAAGTTAAGGCCTTGTTGAATAACATCGAGAATAGCCAGTGGTGCAGGGTAGAGACCATTGGTTTTTTTAAGTACTTGTTGACGAGCTCTGTTGATAATGAAATCTTTAATAAAAGGTAGCGTTAGAAGTTTATCCTTCAAGTCTAGCTTGCGTTCGGGCAGGCCTTTTTTGAGAAGCCTTATTGCAGCTTTATGGGCGGCTGGAAGCAAAATCTTAGTCGATATTACTTCATCAACCATGCCTAAACGTTTAGCGCGCTTGCCATTCAATTGTCTGCCCGATAACAGCATGTCGAGTGCAGCGGGTAAATTGATAAGGCGAGGTAATTTTGTACTGCCCATGCCGCCGGGTAAAATGCCAATCATTACCTCTGGTAGGCCAATTTTTGTTGCGCGATTATCACTGGCAATACGATAATGGCAAGCAAGCGCCAATTCATAGCCTGCACCTAAGCAAACACCATCTATGGCTGCAATGTGGGGTTTGCGACTGTTAGCTATGCCCGCGAGGAGACGGTGTGCATTATTTGATATTTCACTGCCCTGTATGGCTGACTCTACTGCGTCTAACATCTTTATGTCGGCGCCGGCGATAAAACCAGATGCTTTAGCACTGATAAACACTACCGCTTTCACGTCTGCGTTTTGACCTATCTCTTGGGTCAGCTCTTCAAAATCATCGGATACCTGTTGATTAAATACATTCATACTTTCGTTGGGCACGTCGATCGACACTGTCAGTACACCTTCCGCACTCAGTTCACTAGTATAAGACTTGCTGGGCTCAATTTTTTCATTACTGATGTCATCACTCATTATTGTCAACCTTGTTGTTGCTAATATCGTTACTTATGTTTTCGGCTCTGTCGTTACTCGAATGAGGATTTTATTTATTCGGTTTCTATAATCATCGCCGCGCCAATGCCACCGGCAGCGCAGGCTGTTGTTAATGCAGTGCCGCCGCCGCGACGCTTAAGTTCGTTCAAGGTTTGCATGATAATTCGACCGCCAGTGGCTGCAAATGGATGGCCATAAGCTAAAGAGCCACCCAAGACATTAAATTTATCCATATCAATCTCACCTAAAGCGCTTTTTCTACCTAAAAATGTCTTGGCATAGTGTTTTGATCCAAAGGCTTGAACATTTGCCAAGGTCTGTGCGGCAAAGGCTTCATGCATATCGATAAGGGTTAGATCATTTAGGCTCATGCGAGCTTTTTTTAACACCTTAGCCGATGCTTGAGTAGGCCCCATTAGTAAGTCTGTATCGACACTGTTGGCGGTAAAGGCATAATTTTTAATGTAACCCAGTGGCTCGTAGCCATGAGCGCGGGCAACGTCTTCGCGCATTAATAATATCGCCGAGGCACCATCGGTAAGTGGCGTGCTGTTAGCGGCAGTAACGCTGCCATTTTGGCGATCAAAGGCCGGCCGTAGAGACGAGAGTTTCTCTATAGTTGAATCAGTACGAATGTTTTCATCGCGGATAAAAGGAGTTCTGTAGGGCTCTGTGTAGGCGTGCAGCACCTCTGCATCGAGCTTGCCCGCATCCCAAGCGCGACCTGCCAAATGATGCGAACGCAGCGTTAACTCATCTTGATCTCTGCGTGAGATACCGTAGTCTTTTGCCATTTGCTCGGCACTATCACCCATGCGTAAGCTTGTCGAGTACTCGGCAATGGCAGGTGGCTTAGGGGTGAGGTCTCTTAGTTTGGTGCCTTTAAAAGCTTTAATCTTTGCCATCATCGACCGAGCTTTGCTGGCTTGTACTAATCTAAGCGCAAAGTTATCGCTGAAGGTAATGGGGATCACGCTCGATGAATCGGCACCACCGGCAATACCCACCTTAATATCACCGGTTTTAATACTGTCGTGAATGCAGGCAACCGACTGGAAGCTGGTGGCACAGGCGCGAGACACACTAAAAGCATCGCAAGTGACGGGTAGATCCGTACCTAGCACTACTTCTCGAGCAATGTTGGGTGCTTTCGGTAGAATTGCAACTTGACCATAGACCAGGCGCTCGATGAGTTTTACATCGACGTCAGTGCGAGCTAATAATTCTTTGACCACCATGCGACCAAGATCTATGGCATTGACAGTTCGAAAAAAAGTGCCCTGTCGGGCAAAAGGTGTTCTTAGACCGCTAACAACGGCAATACGATGTTTACTTAAAGATGTTGGCATATATTAATAGTCCGTAATAATTAGGTTGATACCTGTGAACGATAGCTTTTAACCCTAGAAAATTTGACCCATGGTGGGCACTTAAACAATCTAATCAGTTGGCGGTCGGCTCAGCTGCTGCCCCGATCTTTGCGCACAGTATAAACTGTCTGAATGGATACAGATAACACGCGTAAACGTGCCATATCTTCTCGCTACAAGAGTCTCGAGTGATTAAACCGCAATACTCACGGCTTTTGATGAGTGAGTGTGTGAGCTAACCGCACACCGTCATCAATGGCTTTTTTTGCATCTATTTCTG
>JBLIME010000048.1:0-14576 GCA_047638515.1 Pseudohongiellaceae bacterium | reverse complement strand
GAACGCGCAATACCGATATGTTTAATTCTGTAACCAAGCTTGTCGGCAATCTCGATATCTTTTGTCTCAACTTTGCTGATACCTTCGGTAAATACCTTGTCGTATTGAAGTGGCATTGCAAACGCCAGCGACGCTAAAATCACCAGTTTATGAGCGGCATCGATGCCTTCAACATCAAATGTAGGGTCTGCTTCAGCATAGCCTTTTTGCTGTGCCTCTTTCAAAACATCGTCAAAGCTTCTCTTCTTGTCGCCCATTTCGGTAAGAATAAAATTACCGGTGCCGTTAATAATACCCGCTAGCCACTGTATGTTATTGCCCGCTAAGCCTTCGCGCATGGCTTTAATAATTGGGATGCCACCGGCAACTGCCGCCTCGTAAGCAACAACAACACCTTTAGACTTTGCTTTTGCAAAGATCTCATTGCCAAACTCAGCAATCAGCGCTTTATTGGCCGTTACCACGTGCTTACCATTTTCGATGGCGGTTAAAACAATATTTTTAGCGACGGTAGTGCCGCCAATAAGCTCTACAACAATATCAATATCGGGATTATTAACAACCTCAAAGATATCTCGAGTCACCGGTGTCGATGATAAATCACAGGCAGAGTTATCGCGACGAGCGCCTATTTGTTGTATATGAATAGCACAGCCAGCGCGGGCTTGAATCTGCTCTAAATTACGCGTTAGCACGTTAAATGTACCACTACCCACCGTGCCTAAACCACAAATACCTATGTTCACCTGTTTCAACGAAAACTCCCGATAAAAGATTAAAAGGCGGCAACTCTACAAGGGCGTTCACAAGCTGTCAATCAAAGTTAATTAATGTTTATAAAACATTCAAAAAGGCCGATTTGAACGACTCTCGAAGCCATTTTAACACTGCCCTAGGGCTGCTGAAACTTAAACAGCCGATGCCACCGAACCCGCTTTAAGGTTCTATTTAGACGCCAAACAGCTGACTGACAAAATCGTCTAAAAACCCATCTCGCGGGCTAAATATTCCGCACTAACAGCGCCGGGAATAAGCTTGCCTGAGGCCAGAACTAGTGCTGGAGTACCATTAATGCCGGCAGCTTGGCCCAGCATATATTGGTCGGCTACGGGGTTATTGGCGCAGATCTCGATCGGCATATTTTTGCCTTCTTTAAACTGTGTCATTGACAACTGACGATCCTTGGCACACCAAACAGTTGCTAACTTTTGCGCACTTTTTGAGTCAACCCCAGCTCGGGGGAAAGCCAAGTACCTTATCTCAATACCTCGATCGAGAAAGCTGTCCATTTGACTGTGCAATTTTCGACAGAAACCACAATCAATATCGGTGAAAATACTCACATAACCTTTAGTCTCGCCCTCGGGAGAGAAGATGATCATGTCGCTTTTAGCAACAGCGCCGATTATTTTAGCGCGCTCGGATTCAAAGGCAACTTCGGTTTCGCGACGATCTTGATCTTGCAAATTAATTAAATTATCAGCGGCGACTTCGAACATATCACCGGCTACAAGATAACGGCCATCAGCGCTGACAAAGGCTATCTGCCCATTAATTTTAATTTTATAAAGACCGGCAATCGGTGAGCTTTCGATGTCGGTGTAGTTAAGCTCTGGGCGCGCTTGTTTTAATTTATCGAGGATTTTAACTTGCTGAGCAGATGTGATTGCCGGTTCAGCTTGTGGCTTATCCGCTGACAGTGGCTGTGCGAAGCTACCGGCACAAAAGGTGACGAAGACAGATGCAACACCAATAGCTAGACGATGGCTACCATACAAAAAATTGATCACTACTATCACCATATAATTGATTAATGAATACAGCCTATGTGAGTGCCCATTACCGCCAAAGTTCAGCGACCAAACATGCCCAAGCGGAATGCTGTCGACGGGTAAACTCTATACTTCCAAACTGAGGAGGCAAAGCCATATATTTTGTGAGCTGATAATAACCTATAAAGGCTATTATTTAAAATTTAGATGATAGGACGCTAGGCCCCGCCTGGCCGAGATTCATACCCGTACGATATTAATGTAGCTATTGAATGGGTGCTGGTGACTGACAGGCAAAAAAAAACCGGAGCATAAACTCCGGTCTTTAAAAGAATAAAGCCTTGATTAGCCCAACTTTTCTTTAATACGTGCTGCACGACCAGTTAATTCACGCAAGTAGTAAAGCTTAGCTTGGCGCACATCACCACGGCGCTTAACAGCGAGGCTGTCAATCAACTTACTATGTAGCTGAAATGTGCGCTCAACGCCAACACCGTGGCTGATTTTACGCACTGTAAATGCTGAGTTTATCCCGCGGCTACGCTTTGCAATAACAACACCTTCAAAGGCCTGTAGACGCTCGCGTGTTCCCTCTTTTACTTTTACTTGAACAACGATGGTGTCACCGGGAGAAAATTCAGGCACATCAGTCTTAAGTTGCTCTTTATCCAACGCTTGAATAATTTTATTGGTCATAACATTTGGCTCTTTTCAGTAGGTCTGTAGCTTCACAGCTAGAGTCGTCTTTATCATTAATACTAGGAGGAATTATCGCTTGCTTTAACACCTTCCAATAATTTTTTTTGTGTTGGGCTTAACTCAACGTTTTCTAACAGTTCTGGACGCCGCAACCATGTTCGCTGCAACGCTTGTCGCTCTCGCCATGCTTTTATCGCCTTGTGATTGCCCGATAGCAACACGGCTGGCACCACCTGGTCTCGATAGACTTCTGGCCGGGTGTAGTGTGGATAATCAAGCAAATTCTGACTGAATGAATCTTCGTTAGCCGATTCTGGATGCCCGAGAGCACCGGGCAACAGTCGAATAATCGCATCGAGCAACACCATTGCAGGTAGCTCTCCACCACTTAATACATAGTCACCAATCGACCATTCTTCATCGACTTCCGCTTCAATTAGACGCTCATCGATGCCTTCATAACGTCCAGCAACTAGTACTAGCTGTGTATAAGTTTCGGCTTCTGCAAAGCGCCTGACCGCTGCCTGCCTGATTAAGCGCCCCTGCGGTGACAAATAAATCACCTTAGCATCGGTTCCAACATGGGCCCTTGCTTGTCTTATCGCCGCTTTTAATGGCTCTATTTTCATCACCATACCAGGTCCACCCCCGTAGGGACGGTCATCAACAGTATGGTGCTTATCCTCGGTAAAATCTCGAGGATTCACATAACTAATCGCTAGTAAGCCTTGCTTAACGGCACGACTAGTGATTCCGTAGTCTGTCAGTGCGCAGAACATTTCAGGAAACAATGTGACTATGGCGATTTTCTTCACAGTCAATAGCTCCTTAAAGTTAAACGTTCTCTGCTTAATAATAACTTATGCTAAATAGCTGTCAGTAACAGATTCTAGAATTATGCTCGGCACCCTAAAAGGCGGGATCCCAATCAACGTCAACAGTTTTGCCTTCGATATTGACCTGAGTCACGAACTGACCTAACACGTAGGGTATTAAGCGCTCGCTTAGGTCAATACTCTGGTCGTCCCCAGCAACCACTAAAACATCGTTAGCACCAGTGGGCATAATACGACTAATAACCCCAAGGTCCGTTTTAATGCCATCAAAAGTACTGACGACTCGGCAGCCCTCTAAATCGGACCAGTAGAAATCATCTTTTCCTAGACTGGGTAAACTGCTTTTTTCTATCGCAATAACGACAGGACAAAATGCCTCTGCATGGTTGCGATCCTCGATCCCTTTTATCTGAGCGACATAGCCTTTTCCATGACTGCGCCACTCTAATAGCTCTATCACTTTCACACCATGAGCTGTTTTCACGAACCAAGGCTGATAGTTGAATATATTTTCTGACGGCTCTGTCTGAGAGTGTATTTTTACCCACCCTTTGATGCCATGGGCACCAGTGACACGACCGACGTTGACGAGGTTACTCATCATTAAACAAATTGTTAAATAAATTCATTAGTTAGTGGTCGCCTAGCTGTTGTTAGAACAGATATACACTCAATACGACTATTACGCAGCCCAGCAGCCATGCCTTGATTTCTTATCACACAAAAATTTGGCACAGCCAGAAGCTAAGCAGCTGCTTTAGCTTGATCTTTCAATAACTTGGCGACACGTTCAGAAGGTTGCGCACCTCTTGACAACCAAAAATCGACACGCTCTTGGTCGATGCGAACGCGTTCTTCTTGTCCGCGGGCAACAGGGTTAAAAAACCCAACTCGCTCAAGGAAACGACCGTCGCGAGACACACGGCTGTCGGTGACAGTTAAATGGTAAAATGGACGCTTCTTAGAACCGCCTCGAGCTAAACGAATGGTAACCATATTGGTTTCTATCCTATCAATTTTAATTAAGGTATTGCCTCACGGCAAGACAAATTCTTATTCATGAACCTATGTACAAAACATTCAAATGAATGCATCTATAGCATAAGAAGGCGACGTAGTTTACGGGAAAAAAAACTAGGTGTATAGACTTAAAGGCCCAAGGTAGCCTCTTATTAATATTATCATCGCAGTTGCTTAAGTAAGGCCTTACTGTCAAATAACCGCAACGTGCAAAGTGGCTGCCAAGTTTTAACTCAGTGGTGGTTTTTCGGCTAGGGCTCGGCACGCCAAAGGAACACTGAGCATGCTTATTTGGAAGCACGATGGCGACTTAGCTAGCCTTATCGACCTATGCCCGGCGGTAAGCCGCCACCACCACCTGCGCCGCCCATCATACCGCCGAGACCCTGCATCATTTTCTTCATGCCACCGCCTTTCATCTTCTTCATTACTTTTGCCATCTGCTTGTGTTGCTTCAGCAGACGGTTCAAATCTTGCAAATGCGTACCGGAGCCCTGGGTGATGCGGCGCTTACGCGAACCGTTCAAAATATCGGGGTTTTTGCGCTCAACGGAAGTCATCGAATCAATAATGATTTCCATCTTCTTAAACTGGCCACCCATGTTGGCCTGCTCAACCATTTGCGTCATATTACCCATGCCAGGCATTTTTTCCAGCATGCCCGACATGCCACCCATATTGTTCATTTGCTGCAGCTGATCTTTTAAATCGTCAAGATCAAAACGAGTTCCCTGCTGGACTTTATCGACTAATTTTTGCGCTTTTTCTTTATCAATGTTGCGCTCAACATCCTCAATGAGCGACAGCACATCACCCATGCCTAAAATACGTGACGCTATGCGATCGGGGTAAAACGGCTCGAGCGCGTCTACCTTTTCGCCCATACCTAAAAATTTAATGGGCTTACCCGTAGTCACCTTAACTGACAAGGCCGCACCACCGCGGGCATCACCGTCAGCCTTAGTCAGAATAATACCCGTTAACGGCAGCGCCTCATTAAAAGCTTGCGCTGTGTTCACGGCATCTTGACCAATCATTGCATCAATAACAAACAAGGTCTCGATGGGATTGATGGCTTTTTGGAGACCCTGTATTTCAACCATCATGGCATCATCGATCGCTAGACGACCAGCAGTGTCGACAATCACCACATCTAGATGTTGCTTCTTTGCTGCCGCTATCGCCCCTTTAGCGATAGCCTCAGGTTTTTGATCTGTTGATGACGGAAAAAAGGTAGCGCCAACTTCAGCAGCAAGAGTCTCTAATTGTTTGATGGCAGCAGGACGATAAACATCGGCACTAACAACCATCACCTTTTTCTTTTCGCGCTCCTGCAAGAATTTAGCGAGCTTTGCCACTGAGGTGGTTTTACCCGCGCCCTGAAGACCAGCCATCAGCACCACAGCCGGAGGCTGTGCGGCAAGATTCAGCGACTCATTGGAGTCGCCCATCATAGCGGTGAGCTCATCTTGAACAATCTTAATAAATTGCTGTGACGGACTCAGGGCACGAGCAACTTCTTGACCAACAGCACGCTTGCGCACTTTATCAACAAAATCCTTGACGACAAGCAAAGCGACGTCTGCCTCCAGCAAGGCTTTACGTACATCGCGTAATGCATCCTGAATATTGGCATGACTCAGACGGCCTTTGCCCGATATATTTTTAAGCGACTTAGAGAGACGACTAGTTAGGTTTTCAAACATGATTTAAGGACATAATTCTTAGTTGAGTGGACGCATATAATTATGAATAGTATACAGATGATAAGATCTGAGTCCAAGATATCACTCCCATGAAATTTTTTATATCACCCACACGTTCATCCCCGTCGCCTCGGCCTAGCTATTATTAGGTCATAATCTGTGCATTATGGCCGATAAACTGCGAGATGGCTTTTTGCGCTAATACACTAAGCGTTAACATACCTGCAGTTAATGATGAGGTGCTCGATGATATAGCACCGTACAACGTTTTTATTCGCGACTCAACGGACCTTAAGAGCGGGCTCATTAGCCAATGGCGCATCGGAAGCTCACTGAAAAAACCATGGCTTAGCGCAAATCAGCACTGATCTCGAGGCAGTGACGGTTAACTAGTCTGGGCGTTTAACGCGAGGATATAACACCCAACATAAACAGTAACCAACAAGCAGGCATCCACTATCAAGCCGAATTGAATTCAGGCTGGGGCACATTAAGAGCCACGGGTAAAAAAGCGTCTCGGCGACCTGTCGAGGACATTAGCTTGGGTGTATTCGCTCGTCGGAGCTTATCGCAACCAAATTCAACCTTGTTTTAAAGCCCTCGGTGACGCAATCTGAGTGAAACTTTTAATGTTGATACGCTACACTTAACGTCAGGGTCTCACCCGTCAGGCTCGGCAAGCGACAACCGTTTATTGTTAAAGGCACAGGGTAAATACTTATCACCTGAACTTTATGAGAGTGATGGCACAGGTCTTTTTAAGTCCATACGCGTTTTATCACTTGAGTCTTCATTAAGTCACTACTGGAAGTTTATATCAGAAACTTCGGTCGTAATTAGTGGCGGAGATATTGTCTATACACTTAATGAATAATCGTCAACAAATGATCTATAGTGATGAATAACTCTTTTTATTATAATAGCTTATCGGTTGGGGGCATCCCCAATATTGCCCTTGATGCAAATAGATTCCGAATCTAGTCAGCGCTTCTTTGTGCTTTTCAGTATCGACACCCAAGGCCAATACTTGCATTCCATGCGCTTCAATGAGTCCTTGGATATGCGTCAAGGTTTTGCTGCATGGTTCAATTTGGCTCACAAAAGAATGATCAACTTTAACAACAATCGCTGGGATGCGATGGAGGTAGGCTAACGATGAATAGCCTGTGCCAAAGTTGTCAATGCTAATATTAAAGCCGCTTTCAACGAGCTGATAGACAACTGTGCTACTGTCATCGTTGACCTCTTCGACAAGCGCTATTTCGCTGAGCTCTATGGTTAGGTCTCTTGGCAGCAGGTTTTTCTGGGCAAGCGCCGCCAATAAGAAATCTGGCAGTGTTGCTTCTCGCAAGTGCATAGCCGACAAATTGACAGCCACAGTGATCTTGGCATCGAGACATTCTCTCAAAACTAGCAAGTCAGACAATGCCTGCTCGACAACCCATTTTTCGACATCGATCAGAATACCTAACTCTTCCAAGACGGGCATAATCTCCTCGGCCGGTATTATCCCCAAATCGCCGCTATGCCAACGCAATAGAGCCTCGAATGAAATAATCTTTTTCTCACTGCTTTTTGAAATCTCCCAGACTGGCTGATAATACAGCTGAAGCTCTTTATTGCTTTGTGCGTAACTTAACTTTTGAGTAATCTCACTTTGGCGTAGTGTTATTTTTTCCATACCTGCTGAATAATTTATCCACTGACGCTTACCTAACCGCTTTGCTTGATACATGGCTATATCGGCGCAACAAATAATATTGGATACCTTATCGACATCGTTCGGGTATTGAGCAAGACCGATACTTGCAGACAATGCCATAGACCTAGAGTCATCATAATATGCGTCAGATAAAGACTTCACTATGGCGCCAGCTAACACGGCCTTATCTGTCTCTAGATGACGAACCTGAACGATAGCAACAAATTCATCGCCACCGTAACGACAAATAGAGCTGTTGGCAGGCAAGACGATGAGCAGTCTATCGGCAACCGTCTGTAATACTTGATCACCAATACCGTGCCCAAAAGAGTCATTAATCGTTTTAAATCCGTCGAGGTCAATATAGTAGAGAAGAAAGGATTGCTTGCTATGCTTGAGCTCTACTAACTTCTTATCTAGACCGCGACGATTCAGCAAACCCGTTAATGCATCCGTAAGTACCTCCTTTGAAAGAGCCACCTCGTTCATTTTTCGACGATGAATATCATACTGATGTATGAGAATTTTTTCTTCTTCGTCGTCGTCGTGCACCTTAACAACAACTGAATGATACCACCGCTCGCCCCGCGAGCCGCTGACTAAGACATCATCTTCGAAGCGTCCCGATTGAGAAAGACTTCGATAGATTGTTTTAAGTGTATAAGGGTTTACGATTAGATCTTGTAAGTTGGAAATTTTATGACCGATAGCATTTACAAAAGGCGGATTACCACTAATAAAGTTGCCATCTGTAGAGTAGTCAGACAACATTGCCGTCAAATTGATCTGCATACTATGGTCCAACTTCGAGCTCTGTAAACCCGAAACCAACATTGCAATACGTCCGTCGTCTTCAAAGGTATATCGTGAAAACTGACAAAATACGAATTTTGAAATACCCTTTGGTACAAAATGCCAATTTTCATAAAATACGGCATTATCTTTTTTAAAAGCTCGTTGGTATTCTAGTAGCCTAGATTCGACCGCTTTGGACGTGACCGACTTGAAATCTCGCGAGTAAAGCTCCTCGGTTGAATCGCTCTCCCAGAGCGTCAACGCCGGCTGATTAGCCCACCGGATACAGTGATTGTCGATATCATATATCCAAATAGGAATTGTAAGATCGTTAATTTTAAGTGACATAATTTTTTATTTTTCAATATTATTTGATCGCACCTATAATAAAGATAGCTCATTAGCCAAATGAACGCGAGTAGCCGCACACTGTCGACGAAACAATGAGCCACTAGGTTGTATTAAGCGTCTTGTTACACTGACACGGGCTATCGTGGCAGTCGGTCAGTTACCTCAATCGATGCAGGAAACTTAAAATAAAAATCATCTTCTAGCGATGGCGACTCGCCTAAGACCAAAGGGAGCTGCGTTAACGCCTCGGGGACAATCCGCTAAGACACTTAGCCCAAAAAACGCTGATAACAAGGGTTATTGGTTTCTTCAGAGCATTCATAACCTAACTGTTTTAGATGCAGGCTAAACTTATCGTTATCGGATTCAGGAACATCTATCCCTGCCAAGACGTTGCCAATAGCTGCGCCTTGGTTGCGATAATGGAACAAACTAATATTCCAATCAGGACCTAGTGCTTCTAAAAACTGTAGCAGTGCGCCCGGGTATTCGGGAAAATCAAAACGGAACAAGCGTTCTTTAGCCAACTTACCTCCGCGACCGCCGACCATATAGCGTAGATGTACCTTAGCTAGCTCGTCATCAGAAAGGTCGACAAAGGTATAACTCGCATCGGTCAGCTCTTTTTTTACATCGATCAATTCTTCTTCACCATTGCGTAGACCAATACCAACAAATATCTGTGCCTGTTCCGAGCTACTGCTAAAACGATAATTAAATTCAGTAATCGGGCGGCTATTAATAGCCTGACAAAATTGTTTGAAACTACCGGGCTTCTCGGGGATAGTGACCGCAAATAAGGCTTCATTTTTTTGCCCAAGTGCAGTGCGTTCCGCAACATAACGCAGCGTGTTAAAATTGAGATTAGCTCCTGAAAGTATGCCTGCTAATTTTTTATTAGTCTCGCCAGTGTGCTCGCACCACTTTTTAATACCCGCTAAAGCAAGCGCCCCCGAGGGCTCGGAGATTGCACGCATAGACACAAAAATATCTTGCATAGCCGCACAAATTGCGTCGCTAGACACGGTAATAACCTCATCACAGTGCTTGCGACCCACTCGAAAGGTTTCGACGCCAATGCGCTTAACAGCAACACCATCGGCAAAACTGCCCACATAGTCTAAATCTACAGGTTTTCCCGCTTTCAATGCTGCATTAAAACAAGCACTATCGTCAGCCTCGACGGCAATCACTTTAATCGCTGGGTTAACTGCCTTTATATAGGCAGACATTCCCGCGAACAAACCACCCCCACCGACAGGTATAAATACCGCATCCAGATCTTTAATTTGTTCTAACATTTCACGCGCAACCGTACCTTGGCCTACAATCACCTCACGATCATCGAAGGGGGGCACAAACACGGCGCTCTCAGTTTTGGCAAGCTCTTGTGCGTAAGCATTGGCGGCATCAAAATTTAGTCCATGAATAATCACTTCTCCGCCAAAGTTACGCACCGCTTCTACCTTGATTTGTGGTGTTGTACTGGGCATGACGATGCGCGCTCTGTGACCGAGGTAATTAGCACTATAGGCGAGGCCTTGGGCATGATTGCCGGCAGAAGCGGTAATAACATTAGAGTTTGGCGGCAGCTGCCTTAATTTGTTGTACGCACCCCTAATTTTAAATGAATAAACGGGTTGTCGATCTTCTCGCTTCAACCAGATCGTGTTTTTATACTTTGCCTCTATCGATTTAACTCTAGTGACACCGGTCACCACAGCTAGTGGTGTCAAATCTGCCTGCTGTATCGCCTTATAATAATCAAAGGCATCGTCCCTTTTATTCCATGACCACAAAGGCGAGAACGATGCTGGTAATGACATTTTTTTCATCAATGTTTTAAACATTTATATCCATGCTGCTGTTTTGACAAGTACCTTATTCATTGAAACATTGGCAATAAGATAATTATAGTGAGACCTAAAAACAAAAACCCCCGAACTTTACAGTACGAGGGTTAATTAATGACAAACTTGTGTTATTAATCAGCCCGCGGCAAATATAATTGCCGCGATCATAATAATTGTTTGTGAAACTATTTTTTTCATAGTGTATTGTAATTGCTTAGCGAATAACTTGCTACTAGTTTTGAAATCAGACATTTCAGTGGATGCAGTGCTGACTTCACAAAACTTCAACTTTATTATATTTGGCTAATTTGTTAAGACCTTGTATATAGATCATAGTGTACAAACTACTTACGACAGCACCTGGCAAAATGGTCAATAAGATATTCGGTGTGCCCGCAAAATAATTAAGCGCCCACGATGTTAACAGCAAAAAGCTACAGGTGATCAAGCCTATAACAAACAGATAAAATGCCCATGCCTTAAAATGTAAAAAAAGCTCTTCGATTAATAGCGCCAACACTAAGGTCATAACGAAACTGAAGCCGCCTTGAGTAAGGGCAGCTTTGAACGCCAGCGTTTGTCCCGCCTCATAATTTACCCAAAAGGCCCAACTGCCATAAAATAGAAAGCCTATGCTAGATGGGGCTAGCAGGCGGACCGATGTGTGCTCGAAGATCGACCCTTTGATATCCACTTAAAAGCTATCCATAGCAACGCAAATGATGACACTCATGAGCACGTCATGCATCAGGGTGACAGACGCTCAATGGACCAGGTCGTATCTTTCTTAGTGACAGCCTCGGCACCTAAGACGTCGTGACGGGTGTAGACAAGTCGATTGTGTAGACGATCTTCTCCTCCCTCCCAAAACTCAATAGCCGATGGGATAACGCGATAACCCCCCCAGTGATCCGGGGTTGGAACATGATCGGGATGAAGTATTTTTTCATTTTCATAGCGATCGACAAGCTGTTGCCTAGAGGCCAGCGGCTCACTTTGATTAGAGGCGCGCGCTCCCCACTGACTAGCCTTAGGCCTAGATTGAAAATACGCTACATCTTCGTCTCGAGTGAGTTGCTCTACATGGCCTTTAATAATGACTTGGCGATTAACAAAGTGCCATGGAAAGTGCAGTGAAACCGCGTTGTTGATGGCCATTTGACGGCCTTTAGCACTAAGCCTATTGGTAAAAAAAACAAAACCTGTGTCGTCGACCTCTTTTAACAGAACAATACGCTGAACCGGTTGGCTAGCTTCGACAGTCGCTAAGATCATAGCGGTAGGATCAGAAGTTTCTAACTCGACAACTGCACTCATCCACTGCTCAAATTGCACCAACGGATTGTCGTGCAAATCTCGGCGACTCAGCCCTTGTGACTGATACTGGCGGCGAAAATCATGTAAATTCATAGTGGGTAACCACACCTTTTATAATCATGAAACTAGCTTGAACAACAAGTGTACGCTAGCCAAATTGAGTTTTTAAGTTTCAAGTGACTAGGCAGCAAGCTATTCAACTAACGACTCTGTAGAATTCTGTCTTTAAAACAGATTTCAAATCAGCTCTGGTGAACGTTGAAGGCAAGATTGAGTGCGAGTGCAAACAAGAGCCTAGTCATTGGTAAGAGTCGTTGGACCAATGCCAATGACTACTAACGACTACTGATTCTAGCAACAATATACCTTGTCTGCTCACAGCCTAACAAGCGAATCACCGACACAGCAGATGTTTATATATGCTCACACCTGCGACTGTGAGCGCCCAAACCCACTTTATTACAAGATTTCATACGCTGATTGTGAACGCAGAGATTATTCATAACCATAGATAGCCGCTAACGCCGCTACTTTCAAACATCGCAGTAAAAGCTTGTTAATACTAAGCTACGCTCATTAGAGATGTATTTATCTGCACGGATAGCGGTAATTTAATTAGCTAAGTTATTTGCTCAACTATTTGTTAGACTATTTGCTGAACTATTCACCACACTGTGCCATGCAGCACTAATGAGTCGATCTAATTCACAAGTTAATACAACAATTAATTGAGATATGAAACATAAGCCTGACCGGGAGCAAACATCAATACCTGTTATTATATTAGCGGGTGGGCAAAGTAACAGGCTCCGCGTAGGCGATAATCTCAAATGGCAATTACCCTTTTTTCGTGGCTACTTGGCTGATGAAGACTCTTACATAGATAGCTCTTCGAATAGCCCTTTTGATCACTTATTTGTTGACAATAATGCACCGCCCGTCGTGTGTCACAAACAAAGCCCAACCCTGCTTAGCTTTATTATTGATCGATTAAAAATGCAGACTAACCGCATTATCATTAATGGCCCGCACATTCATAATAGTGACCTAGAAACATACAACCTACCCATTATTGCAGATCTGCTGCCTGACTTTCAGGGGCCACTT
Organism: Pseudohongiellaceae bacterium; assembly: GCA_047638515.1. Classification (GTDB taxonomy): domain Bacteria; phylum Pseudomonadota; class Gammaproteobacteria; order Pseudomonadales; family Cellvibrionaceae; genus CANLBN01. The sequence goes on along the minus strand of JBLIME010000048.1, from coordinate 1,418 downwards.
TCAGGTATATTAACTGCCCTGCACTGGGCTAAAAAACAAAATATAGCTTGGGTGGCAACCGTATCCTGCGACACACCATTTTTCCCCAAAAATTTATTACAAACTTTATCTGACAACATACCTTGTAACCAGCCCGAAAACCCATTGCGAAGCTTGCCTGACCGTAGCGCTAACAGCGAAGCGAATAATAAAGCAGCTATTGCTATCTACCAGCAACGCACGCATCCAACTTTTGGGCTGTGGTCCCAGGAGCTATATGAACCACTAAAATATGCGTTAACCGTAGACGCTAATCGTGCCGTTAATCGCTGGGCCTTAAGGCATGCCAAAAAAGTTAAATTTGAAGCCTCGACTGAAGCATGCGTCTCAGCGGGACGAGAACAACCTTTTGAAAACTCCGCAGCGATCGATCCTTTCTTTAACATAAATAACTTGCACGACTACAAACAAGCCTTGAGCTACCTTACTTAAACCTAAATATAAACTCCTATTTTGCTGTTCATCATCATTGTTACTGTTATCGATCTATCAGCAATTGTCGATCTTTTTTTGCGAAACGCGGCTTGCCTATAACCATGCGGCTAGACATTAAAGCCTGTTGGGTAAACCGCCGCAGCGTATTTTAATGGTGCCGGCGTTCTGCGCTCGAATACAATGCCTTTGCCGTTACTTGTCAGAGTGTATTATGTCAGCCGTGTTTAAGAGGCTTAGCGATCTACTCCATATCGAACCGATAAATAGCCAGTTATTTCGAGGTATCAGTCAAGATTTAGGCACCGGTAGAATTTTTGGCGGTCAGGTATTCGGCCAGGCGATCGTTGCAGCACAAAAGACCGTTAGTCATAAAAAAATTCATTCGGCACATGCCTACTTTTTAGGGATGGGCAACCACGATTTACCGGTTATCTACCATGTCGATAATACCCGCGATGGCAGAAGTTACGCGTCAAGAACCGTGACGGCGACTCAGCAAGGTAGTATCATTTTTACTATGATGTGCTCCTTTCAAGTCGACGAGGCCTCAGAATTTGACTATGCGATTTCTGCAAATGATCGATGCTTATCGCTTAAAAGTGGCATTGAAGTAAACTTAGCGGTCGATCATAGCGCTAGCAACACCCCCAGTAAAAAAACATTTACACGGCAACCATTTACCATTCGTCTACCTAGTGACACCCGTGACTTAAAAGGTGATTGCGAACGCTTTAATATAAAAATAAATAAGACTATCGACGATGATTAACCATTGCATAACGCCATTTCTACCTATCTATCAGATTTCAGATTACTAGCCTCTACTCTGCGCGCAGTGGGTTATCGGTTTAAAGTTAATGAGACGATGCTAGCCACTATCTGTCATACCATATGGTTTCACCGCGATATCAAGGTTGATGCTTGGCTTAATAACATTTATGAGC
>JBLIME010000047.1:0-14717 GCA_047638515.1 Pseudohongiellaceae bacterium | reverse complement strand
TGGTTCATTTGGTCACGAGTTAGTCGACCGAGAGTTGCCAATCAACGGCGTCAGCTCGATCGTCTTTTACCTGATAAAAATAAAGTGTCGGATCGGAAATCTCCAGCTCTCTCATGCTTGTAGCCCTTTGTATTTGGAGTAATACTGTTTGCAAAGGAAAACCTCATTCCCCCTAAGTGGCTTAAGTTTTGCAGTGACCGCAACATAATATGCTTGTGGCGACTATATAATTAACGAACTGGTTTACTACTTTTATCGGGAAATTGAACATCGGACAAATCAATATCAAATTCATCGAGCAAATCCTCGTTATCAGCGAGTCGGCTAAACAAGCTTTTTGAGTCATTGCCATCGCTGAAGTCTAAATCTGACAATATTTTATTGGTCGGTGAACTACCCGCATAGGGAGATAATCGAGGCGCTGACGAAACTATATTCTCCAGCACTGGAGGCGTTACGCGCGCTGCAGAAATCTCCTGTAACTGCAGGTCCGCAAGCATTTCATCTGGCAAAGTAAAGCCCGCAACTGACTGACGTAACTCCGAGGCCATGTCCGCCAGATTACCAATTGAATGAGCAGTCTCACCTGTACCCGCCGTCGTTTGCGACGTTATCTCCTGAATTACATTCATCGTATTTGAAATATGACCGGCAGAGGCGGCCTGTTGCCTAGCAGCGCTTGAGATGTTTTGAATAAGTTCAGCCAAGTTTGCCGATACACCCTCAATTTCTTCTAAAGCCACACCCGCATCTTGCGCTAAGCGCGCACCGCGCACCACTTCTGATGTCGTCTGTTCCATAGAGATGACGGCTTCATTGGTATCAGACTGAATGGCTTTCACAAGGCTGCCTATCTGCTTCGTAGCCGCGGCCGAGCGCTCAGCTAGGCGCTGTACCTCATCCGCTACAACGGCGAAACCTCGACCCGCATCACCAGCCATAGATGCCTGAATTGCTGCGTTCAATGCTAGAATATTCGTCTGATCGGCAATGTCGTTAATCAAACTGACGATATCGCCAATTTCTTGCGAGGACTCACCTAACCGCTTAATACGCTTAGAGGTGTCTTGAATCTGTTCTCGAATAGTGTCCATGCCGTTAATGGTATTTTGTACTAACTTTGCCCCATTATTTGCAATCGACACAGATTTACCCGCAACCAGTGCCGACTCGGATGCGTTAGCCGATACCTGGTCGATAGTTACAGCCATCTCGTTAATTGCCGCCGATGCGCCGGCAATCTCTTGTGCTTGATGATTGGAGGCCTCGGCTAAGTGATAGGCCGTCTGTTGTGTACTCTGTGCCGCTTGTGACACCTGCACCGCCGTACTATTGATCCGCGAAACCAGCTGCCTAAGCTGGTCGATAGTAAAATTAATGGAGTCGGCAATGGCTCCAGTGAAATCCTCGGAAACCGTGGCAGAAATTGTTAAGTCACCGTCGGCGAGGTCAATAAGCTCGTCGAGCAGTCTTAAGATAGCTTCCTGTGTTCTTTGACTATCTTTTTGTTGGCGGTCGATCTCGTACATGGCGTTGATTCGCTGAACGATCACTAAACCTGTAATAGCAATGAGAAACCCTAGCCCAGCAACAATGATGTGTAACCACTGGGGAAAACGCTTATCGGTGAGAACTTTAATATTGGCATCAATGGTGCTTAAGTTGGAGCGCATGGCGCCGAAGCTTGTCGACAGCCTTGACTGTGCCTGTTTGGCAGCAATAATTTTTTTAATGGAAGGAAAGAAGGGTCGTTCGTTGACGGTATCTTGCGCACCAATTACCTGTTCAAACGCGTTAATTATTTGCAATCCGTTCAATATTTGCGGATCTGTGATTGGCCCTTTATTAGTGGTACCGCGGGTTAGTAGCTCATTGTTGCTTTGATATTCTGCTAAATCGTCTTGAAGTTTATCAATAGGGCCTCTACTAGCTGCCTCCTCACGAATAAACAGATTGATTTTATTGGACATGTCTTGCAGTAAAAAGGCTTGGCGACTAATGGCGTTAATCTGATATTTTGGAGCGCCTGCTGCAGCCAAGCTCGCCACTGCAAACAATACAACTTGCTCGGCATCGGTTGCACCCGCCGATAAATACCCACTTACCGAGTTGACTAGGTTAATTGCAACCTCAGCGTCAACTAACACCTCTACATCGTTACCAATAGCCTCCCACAAGTCGGACACTTGAGCTAACTCGCTGGCAACTCGGTTTCTAGTGGTTTTACTTGCAGCTGCCAGTATCTTTAAATTATTTTGAATGCCCGCAAGAGTCAGATTTAATGGGTCGATAGCCGATGTGTCACCCTTAACTATGTCATAAATGAAAAACTCTGCGTTGACGATAGAGGAATCAATCTCACTCAAGCTTTGAATATTGTCTGCATCTTCTCGGTCATTTTGCTGCAGCTGAAAACCGAGATAAAACGACAATAACAAAAAACCTATCGCACTAATAATTAACCCTGGGACCCAAAATTTACTACGAAAAACACTGTTATTAAATTTCATATGCTTACTCCAGCTAAGAACGAAGGCTAAGTCGTCCACCTAAAAACTTTTAAAAATCAAATGCCGTTAGTGCTTTATCTGACTAATCCAACAATATTCAGCGTGAATACTAACGGTTAGATACGTCCATAAAGCTTGGTTTCTCCATCAGCTTTAGAGGATGAAATACACTCCAAGTAATACCATCTAACTCGAAACTACCCTCTATAAAATCTTCTATCGACTTTGGCAAATCGAGTGACAGCTCTGGATTTCTGGAGGCAATATCAAAGTATTGCATGCCAAAAACCTGATCAACCCATAGGCCGGCGTAGGTTTTATCGCGATCGATAACTAGCAGGCGCTGTTGTTTCTTGTTACCTATCAACAGCTCGCCAAAAAATGCAGCAAGATCATAGATGGGCAATAGGCGCCCACGAACATTGGCAACGCCCTTAACCCAGGGCTTTACACCGGGTAACTTGGTATGTACAGGCACCTCTAACATTTCGTTTAACTCAGCCATTGGCACTAAAAAATGTTTGCCAAACATTGAAAAACCGACGCCGCTCCACTGGAGAGTCGTGTCTTTTTGAGCAGGCAGTTGTCGGGCCGCTATGAGACTTTTCTGGGCCAAGTCGGCTAGCGTTTGATAAGCAGTTTTATACTTGGCCATGAAACAACCGTTTTTTATTAATGGTCAGAGCTAACCCGCCAAGGCATCTGACACAGCCTTTAACAGTTGAACTTCTGAGACGGGTTTAACTAGATAAGCGCACGCACCTTGCCTCATCCCCCACACTTTATCGGTGGCTTGATCTTTGGTCGATACAATCACTACCGGAATATGCTTGGTTACATCGTTGCGACTCAATTGCCGAGTCGCCTGAAAACCGTTGACCCCAGGCATCACTACGTCCATTAAAATGATGTCTGGAGGCGTGGTTTGAGCCATTATCAAGCCCTCCTCCCCACTGTTAGCAACTTGCACAGAGTAATGACTTTTTTCCAAAATAGTTGTCAGCTTATATATTTCAGTTGGAGAGTCATCGATGATGAGAACGTTAATCATGGTTTTCGAGCATCCTTATTAGCAATTGATGAGATAAAGCCTTGATAAGTCTAACAATATGCCGGCCTGTTAGAAGAAATAACCATTAGGAGAAGTATACTTGAATAGCGCCCAAGAGCTCGGCCTTACTAAACGGCTTAGTTAAGTATTGATCAGAACCTACAATGCGGCCTTTAGCTTTATCGAACAATCCGTCTTTACTCGACAGCATAATAACCGGCGTTTTCTTGAATTCGCTGTTATTCTTAATCAACGCGCAAGTTTGATATCCATCGAGGCGGGGCATCATAATATCGACAAAAATAATATTAGGTCGCGTGTCAGCAATTTTCGCCAAAGCGTCAAATCCATCCGTTGCCGTAATGACCACACAACCCGCTTTAGTCAGCAATGTTTCCGCCGTGCGCCGAATCGTTTTACTGTCGTCGATCACCATCACTTTCAGGCCATCAAGAGTCGCGTTCATAAAACAAGCACCTTCTAATAATTATCTAACGAGGAAACAGATGTTACCTCCTTTTTTTTATTGTTTTTAACACGTTATTTGGTGTTTCCCCCGCAATTGCAGCTAGCACCGACAACAATATTTGCAATAACTAATTTGTAACACAGACGCTGTTTTTTATCCATAACGAGCTCTCATATTTATCTATTTCCTTAAGATACTACTCTATGCTACTCAATTTACTGATAAAAATTTTAATCTATTGTAGACTTTCATTAACTGTTAGCAGCATACCTTCCACCGAACATAGGGCTTTATGATGAAGATCACACTTGGCGTCGTTATGGATCCTATTGGCGAAATACTTGCCTATAAAGATACCACACTGGCACTTTTATTAGCCGCCACTGAAGCGGGTTGGTCGCTAAAATATTTAGAGATGAACGATTTATATCTCGATCAAAATATAGCCATGGGCAGCATGCGTGACTTGGAAGTATTTGACGACAATAACAACTGGTTTACATTGGGTGAGCAGAGGCAAATACCTCTTGGCGATCTCGATATTCTGCTGATGCGCAAAGACCCGCCATTTGATAATGCCTTCTTGCACAGTACTTTTATTCTCGAAGCAGGGGCAGAACAAGGGGTTCTCGTTGTTAACGACCCCAAAAGCTTGCGCGACTGCAATGAAAAACTGTTTGCGACACAATTTCCACAATGCTGTCCGCCTTTAAGAGTGAGTAATAATAGTGCGCGATTACGCGAATTTCATCAGCAGTATCAAGACGTTATCTTTAAGCCCTTGGACGGTATGGGGGGCAGCGGTATTTTTCGCTGCAAGCCAGAGGACCCAAATATAGGGGTTATTCTGGAAACGCTGACGGAGTATGGCAAGCAATTTATTATGGCCCAACAATTTATTCCCGACATAAAGAATGGCGATAAACGTATCTTGGTTGTTAACGGCAAGCCAATACCCTTTGCCTTGGCGCGCGTTCCCTCACAGGGTGAAACTCGTGGTAACCTTGCCGCCGGCGGGACCGGTCGAGGGCAAGCTCTCACTGAACGCGATCTGTGGATAGTGTCAGAGGTTGCACCAACATTGATCGAGAAAAATTTGTTTTTTGTGGGACTAGACGTCATTGGTGACTACCTGACCGAAATCAATGTGACTAGTCCGACCTGTGCACGTGAAATTGACAAGGCATTTGACACTCAGATAGGTAACAAATTAATGATGGCACTAGAGCAGTGTTTGCTTGAAAAGTTAAAGGCATAATTCACGCCTATGTCAACCCAGTCGTCACCTTATACCACGAGCAACCCATCAGCTAATGATAGGCTTAGTTTCACTATTTTTTTAGCTTTAGCCTTTCATGGTTTATTGATATTTGGCATTGTCTTCGAGTTAAGCAAGCCTGCTGAAAGTGCACCCAGTGTGACGGTAACGCTCTCTACAAGTAAATCATCGGAGGCGCCGGCGACGGCTGACTTTATCGCCCAAAATAATCAGTTAGGTAGCGGCACGCTTGCTGAGGCTCAGCAAATTACCACACATAAACTGTCATCTTTCAGCAGTCAAACTATTGAGGCAACCGATCCAATCAGCGCGACGCGCGCCGCCTCTAAGCCCCTCGAAAAAACAATCATTACCAGTGTCAGTTCAGCTGAGCGCATAAAAAAGACAATTTCAAACCTGAACCAAGTTGACGTCGAGACGGGCAAAGATGCACGCAATATTCAGAGTCTCAATGTTAAAATTGCTAGCTTAAATGCCAAACTGGATAAACAACGGCAGCAGTATGCAAAGCGCCCACGAGAGTTAGTGCTTACTGCGGTATCGACTATAAAAGCGCGAGATGCAGCTTATCTCAATGAGTGGACAAAAAAAATTGAGTTGGTTGGCAACCAAAATTTCCCCGCTGAAGCTTTGCGTAACAACATAACCGGCAGTCTTAGCCTACAAAGTATTATTAAATGGGATGGTACTTTAATAAAAGCAGAAATTCTTAAGTCTTCAGGTAAGAGCTTACTCGATGACGCAGCTTTGCAGATTATTCGCCAAGCCTCGCCATTCCAGCCTTTCTCTGTCGAATTACGCAGAGATTACGATCAGATGGCTATTATCAGAACTTGGAATTTTACAGTTACTGGGCTCTCTGCCTCCCAATAAGTACTGCGGCGGTGCCCTGTATGAATTAATGATTTAATGACAAAATTCTCACTTGCAGCTATTGTGAGTTATAATTATCGTACCTGAAACGTTCAGGGTCGTGTACGCTCATATTAGTAATGTATACGACTGTCTGGTCATTCGTGTGTATATCAACCCTATTTTCATAAATTATGCCTCATACCTCTTTAAAAAATCATTTTTTAGTGGCCATGCCGTCGCTTGCCGACCCACACTTTCATAGAAGCGTGACCTACCTCTGCGAGCACCATAGTGACGGCGCCATGGGCATAACAATTAACCAGCCTAGCACTTATACTCTGAGAGAAATGTCAGCTCACCTAGCGCTTAGTAATAATACTTATCTACCGGGGAACACTGTGTTTAATGGCGGACCGGTGCAGTCCGAGCGCGGGTTTATTCTCCACGGTGGCACTAAGCAATGGGAAACCACCATCAATATTGCAGAAGGTATTAATCTTACAGGCTCAAAAGATATACTTGTTGATATCTTCAACAATAACGGGCCTAGGGAGACGATCATTGCATTGGGTTTTGCAGGTTGGGATTCAGGACAACTCGAGACAGAAATTGCCGCAAATCATTGGTTGACCGTACCCGCTGATCCAGCCATTATCTTTAAAACTCATTATCGACAACAGTGGGCAGCCGCCGCCGCCAAACTAGGTATAGATCTAAACCTTATCTCTGATCAAATAGGACACGCCTAAATATGTGCGTATGCCTCGGACATTCGGCTAACAGTATCTTCCAGCGTAAGTCATCAGCTGGGCATGGACGCTAATGGTCGCTCCAGGTATCGCGCTCACCGCACTAGGTTTTGATTTTGGCCTACGCAGCATTGGCATTGCCTACGGGCAATCACTAACGGGCTCGGCACAACCACTGGCACCCTTAAAAGCCAAAGATGGCATTCCTGATTGGCAACATACGAGGCACATCATTGAAGAGTGGCGACCCGCAGTTGTAGTTGTCGGGCTACCCTTGAACATGGATGATTCAGAGAGTGAGCTCAGTCGGCGTGCACGCAAATTTGGCAACCGTCTCAGTGGTCGCTTCGGCCACTTACTTGAATTTAAGCTGGAATTTATGGATGAACGCCTCAGCAGTTTTGCCGCTAAACAGGACGCTAAAGAACGCGGCCATAAAGGCAATTATAAAAAGGAGCCTATCGACTCCTTCGCAGCACAACTGATTTTAGAAGACTGGTTTCGAGCCTCAAGTCGTTAAACAGCGTCTTAGCGACCTAGAAAGTTGCCTTTAATTTCGTCGTCTTCTTCAACCGCCAACTCGTCGGCTGCATTCGATAAATATTCTGCATCAGATTCCGATGCCAGTTTAATAAGCAGCCGCAGATCATTAGCCGAATCCGCGTGGGAAAGGGCATCCTCATAGGTGATTTCACCTGCGTCATAAAGCTCATAAAGTGCCTGATCGAACGTCTGCATGCCGATTTCAGTTGATTTCTTCATTAACTCTTTAAGTTCACCGACCTTGCCCTTACGAATTAAGTCTGAGGCCAGCGGCGTATTCAATAAAATTTCAATACAGGCTCGTCGGCCCTCGCCGTCGGGCGTGGGAATTAACTGCTGAGCAACCATCGCCTTGAGGTTGAGGGATAAGTCCATCCATAACTGTTGATGTCTATCGGCAGGGAAAAAGTGCAAAATTCGATCTAGCGCTTGATTGGCATTATTGGCGTGGAGTGTGCACAGGCATAAATGCCCCGTTTCAGCAAACGCCACCGCATGCTCCATGGTTTCGCGACTGCGCACCTCGCCGATTAAAATAACATCGGGGGCTTGGCGCAAGGTATTTTTTAGCGCCGCTTCAAAAGATTCAGTATCAAGACCAACCTCGCGCTGCGTAATGATGCAACCTTGATGCTGATGTATAAATTCGATAGGGTCCTCGATAGAGATAATGTGACCTCTACTATTTTTATTGCGATGTCCGACCATCGCTGCCAGCGAGGTCGATTTACCCGTTCCTGTTGCCCCTACAAAAATAATTAAGCCACGCTTGGTCATAGCTAACTCTTTAATTATTTCTGGCAGGCCTAAGCTGTCAACTGAGGGAATGTTTGTCTCGATGCGCCGCAGTACCATACCAGCTAAATTACGTTGGTAAAAAGCACTACAACGAAAGCGGCCGATACCTCGAGCGCTAATAGCAAAGTTCAACTCTTTAGTTTTTAAAAACTCGGCACGCTGACCCTCGTTCATCACGCCCAACACTAATTCCCGACACTTTTCCGGTGTCAGCTTAGTACTCATGAGAGGCATCACACTGCCGTTAAGTTTAATCGATGGCGGTAAGCCCGCAGTAATGAATAGGTCGGACGCTCCTTTATCGACCATTGTCCTCAATAACTTATCAAATTCCATTTTATGTCTCGCCGTTTGGATGCTCAATACTCATGATGATTATCAACTGTACTTAATTTAAAAGTTATGGGGGATTTTTGCTTTTTCACGCGCCACATCGCGAGAAATAATATGTCGTGCAACTAGGTCACCCAAACACTGATCCATCGTTTGCATACCGATAGCCCCCCCCGTTTGAATAGCCGAGTACATTTGCGCTACCTTGTCTTCGCGAATCAGGTTGCGGATTGCGGGGCTGCCACGCATGACTTCGTGCGCAGCGATGCGACCACCGGAACTTTTTTTCATCAGCGCTTGCGACACCACAGCTTCAAGCGACTCGGCCAGCATAGAGCGCACCATGTCTTTTTCAGCCGCTGGAAACACATCGATAATACGATCGATCGTTTTAGCCGCCGAGGTTGTATGCAGTGTGCCTAATACCAGGTGACCCGTCTCTGCAGCAGTGAGTGCGAGGCGGATAGTCTCTAAATCGCGTAGTTCACCGACAAGAATAATATCGGGATCTTCACGCAAAGCAGAGCGCAAAGCCTCAGAGAAACCATGGGTATCTCGGTGAACCTCACGTTGATTGATCAAACATTTTTTACTTTCATGAACGAATTCAATAGGGTCTTCAATAGTTAGAATATGTTCATATTTTGTATCGTTAATATAATCAACCATCGCCGCTAGGGTTGTTGATTTACCCGAACCCGTGGGGCCTGTCACTAGTACCAAGCCTCTTGGCACTGAAACTATATCGCGAAATACCTGACCGAGTCCCAAGTCCTCCATGGTCAATACCTTGGAGGGTATGGTACGAAATACGGCCGCGGCACCGCGATTTTGATTAAAAGCATTGACCCTGAAGCGCGCGACACCCGGCACTTCAAAAGAGAAATCGGTCTCGTAAAACTCTTCGTAATCCTTGCGCTGCTTATCATTCATGATGTCGTAAATAAGAGCGTGCACTGCCTTGTGATCCATCGCTGGTAAGTTGATACGACGTATATCTCCATCAATACGAATCATTGGAGGTAGACCACCGGAGATGTGTAAGTCTGAGGCACCTTGTTTGGCGCTAAAAGCCAGTAGTTCAGTAATATCCATAAGTCGTTATCTTAGTATTATTAATTGGATTTCAAATCAATACTTGATGCTGCCAAGTTATATTTAAAGTATTGTATGCAGAATTATAGAATTACACACCACTATGGCTGTTTCATAATCCACCATATACAGACTATAACGGTTATTGAAGCCTTAATTTCTAGCTCGCGCAAATAAATTAATATTCTGTGGTCTGTTCGGCTATAACTAAGCGAAAACTATCCTTTAAATACTCGACAAATTAACTATGACGCCAGCTGAAGCCCAATTAAAAGAACGATTGCAACGAACTCGACAAGCAATCACAGATTTAGCCGTCAGCCACAATCGGCCGTCAAGCGAACTAAAGCTGTTAGCCGTCAGCAAAATGCAAGCGGCTAATCAATTGCGTATGGCTTTCAGCTTTGGGCAGGTAGCTTTTGGGGAAAACTATTTACAAGAAGCCCTTGATAAACAACAAAAACTATCGGATCTAGAGATAGAATGGCATTTTATAGGGCCAATACAGTCAAATAAAACCCGCGACATCAGTGCAAATTTTAGTTGGGTGCACAGTGTCGATCGACTCAAAGTTGCTAAAAGGTTAAACGCGCAAAGACCACCCGAGCTACCGCCACTAAATATTTGTCTACAGGTAAATATCGATGGTGAGGCCAGCAAATCAGGCGTTGCGCCCGAGGACGTTGCGGCCCTTGTCAATGAAATTGAGGCGTTACCTATGCTTAATCTACGTGGGATAATGGCTATTCCTGCGCCCAAGGAGGGCTTTGAAGAACAATTTGAGACATTCAAGCGCGTCCGCGATATTATGTTAGCGGTGCCAACAATGGATACCTTGTCCTTGGGCATGTCGGGAGATATGGCCGCTGCTATTGCCGCGGGGTCAACCATCGTTCGCGTTGGCACCGCAATCTTTGGTAAAAGAGAAGCTAAAACAACAGAGCAAGGCTAACTATCGATAGAATAAGGGTGGCTGAACCCAACTACAGGCCCAAAAAAACCACATATTCGGTAGACTATAATTGCTTATTGACGTGTTAAAAAACGTTCAGCAGCTAACTAAAAGATATATATTATGGAAAACATTGCTTTTATCGGCTCGGGCAATATGGCGACTAGCCTCATTGGCGGTCTTATTACTGAGGGCTATCTACCCCATGCTATCACCGCCTGCGACACCAATGCAGACGCTCTCAAAAAGATGGAGGCGCAATTTGGTATTAATACCAGCACTGATAACGTTAAGGCGGCAGCCAATAGTAATGTTATTGTGCTTGCGGTTAAGCCACAAATATTAAAAAGTGTGGCTCTCGACCTAGCCCTCAGTGTGAGCAACAATCCAAATAAGCCGATTGTTATTTCTATTGTCGCTGGTATCACCGCCGCTTCGCTATGTCGCTGGATGGGTAGCCGCACTGCTGTTATTCGCTGCATGCCGAACACGCCGGCACTCGTGCAAGAGGGCGTTACTGGGCTCTATGCGAATGGGTTTGTCTCGGATAACCAAAAAGACGTTGCCGAGGGATTAATGCGGGGCGTCGGTAGTGTTATTTGGGTTAATTCTGAAGAGCTCATCGATGCGGTAACTGCAGTATCCGGCAGCGGCCCCGCTTATTTCTTTTTACTAATGGAGGCGATGGTGGACGCGGGTGTCAAACAAGGCCTGAGCGCAGATCAAGCCAGCCAACTGACCTTGCAGACAGCCTTAGGTGCGGCCAAGCTTGCCCACACCAGTAGTGTGCGTATCGCCGAGCTGCGACATCGCGTAACCTCGCCCGGTGGCACTACTGAGGCCGCAATTGAGGCATTTGAGGCTGCTGGCTTTCGAGCCATTGTAGAGCGCGCTGTAATCGCTTGCTCCGAGCGGTCCAAGGCAATGGGCGATGAATTTGATGAATAGAGTTTAAGAGTAGTTATTGTTTTAATTTTTATAATGGATTTTTATGGATAAGTTTTCGCAAGTTGGAGCCTTACTGGTTCAGTTTTTCTTTTATGCGTATATTTTAATCGTCGCCTTACGTTTTTTATTGCAAGTAGCACGTGCAGATTTTTATAACCCGTTGTCGCAGTTTATTGTGAGTGCGACTAATCCTGTACTGATTCCATTGCGCAAGGTGGTACCCGGATTATTTGGCATCGATATCGCCAGCATCGTACTTGCTATGATCTTACAGATGATCGCATTACAGCTATTATTTTTATTAGCCGGCGGTGGTATCTATCCGGCACTACCGCTCGTGTTGGGCTCAGCACTAAAGCTTGTTGGCTTGGGGCTTAACATTTATTTTTATTCGTTTATTATTTTAGTGGTCGTCAGTTGGGTTGCACCACACACTCAAAACCCAGCGATTTCTGTTGTTAATAGTTTGACCGAGCCAGTATTGCGCCCTATTCGCAAGCTGATGCCATCGATGGGTGGACTCGACTTTTCTATTATGATTGCTATGCTCGGCATTCTCGTCATCAAAATTGTACTGGGTGTTAACTAGTACACAACTCATAATTACCTTTAATGCTTGCAGAATAGACAATGGATGATTTCCCTCAGGGTAGCATCGGTTTAGTTGAGCCACAGACACGGCACTTTGATAAGCCCCTGCTGTTGGCCAACGGTCGTGTATTGCCCACCTATCAGCTAATTTATGAAACCTATGGCGCGCTCAATGCCAATAAAAGTAATGCGGTACTTATTTGTCACGCCTTGTCCGGCGATCATCATGCGGCGGGCTTCTATAGTGATGAAGACAAACAACCCGGTTGGTGGAATAGTTATGTTGGACCTGGCAAAGCGATTAATACCGACAAGTTTTTCGTCGTATCTATTAACAATCTTGGTGGTTGTAATGGCTCAACCGGCCCACTCACAATCAATCAAGAGACCGGCAAGCCTTGGGGAGCAGACTTTCCTACACTGCGTGTTCGCGACTGGGTAGAGTCACAAAAACATCTGGCAGACCTACTTGGCATTAGTCGCTGGGCAGCTGTTGTTGGCGGTAGCCTCGGGGGTATGCAGGCTATGCGTTGGGCCATAGAGTATCCTGAACGCGTCGGTCACTGCGTCGCTATCGCCTCTGCGTTAAAGCTAACGGCACAAAATATCGCCTTCAACGAAACTGCCCGTCAGGCCATTATGGCCGATCCAGAATTTTTTGACGGCAACTATAACGAGCACGGCACTATTCCACAACACGGTCTAGCTGTCGCGCGTATGATTGGTCATATCACTTATTTATCTGGCGACGGCATGGGCGAAAAATTTGGCCGCGAGCTGCGCTCTGGTAGCTTCTCACTCGGTTGTAACGATCCTTTAGAATTTGAGATTGAAAGTTACCTGCGTTACCAAGGCGCTAAATTTTCAACACAGTTTGATGCCAACACCTATATCTTAATGACCAGAGCATTGGATTATTTTGACCTCGCTCGCGAGTATCAAGACTGTGCAGTTGAGGCCTTTAGTCACGCTACCTGTAAATTTTTGGTGATTTCTTTTACCACTGATTGGCGCTTCTCACCGAAGCGTTCAAAAGAGATTGTACAAGCACTGTTGCATGCAAAAAAATCTGTTAGTTATGCAGAAATTGAATCCAGTTACGGTCACGATGCCTTTTTAATTCCCAACAAACGCTATCACAATGTATTTAGTAACTTCATGATAAATATAGCTACCGACATAGAAGCCTCCAACAGTAGACAAGGAGCACTTTAATGCGTATCGACCTCGGCATTATTTCCTCTTATGTTAAAGCTAACCAAAATGTATTAGATTTAGGTTGCGGTGATGGCGCTTTGCTGAGTCTGCTACGCGATCAGAAAAATATTAATGGTGTCGGCCTCGAAAACGATCACGAGAAAATAACCGAGTGTATTGAAAAAAATATTGCCGTAGTTGAGCACGACCTCAACAAAGGCCTGCAACAATTTAACAACAATAGCTACGACGTTGTTATCATGACTTTAGCACTGCAGGCGATGCAGCGACCAGATCATGTGCTCGATGAAATGTTGCGTATCGGCAACGAGTGCATTGTTACTTTTCCTAACTTTGGCCACTGGCGTGCACGCCTTCATCTCATGTTTTATGGCAAAATGCCGGTTTCTGATCTGCTGCCTTATCAATGGTATGATACGCCTAACATTCATTTCTGTACGGTTAACGATTTTGAGAAGTTATGCGTAGAAAAAAATATCTCTATCATCCATAAAGATATGGTTTACGAAAATAATGATACTTCTTTCCTTTGTAAAACGTATCCTAACTTATTTAGTGAGACTGCCATTTACCATTTAACGCGAAATTAATATGTCATTATTCTTGTCAGTAAAAAATATCTTACTCAAAATTAGTCTTGCTTGCGGCGCTGTCTCACTGTCTATATTGCTCTCAATAAATAGTCACGCCCAAGAGAATACATCGTACGAACTTGATAACCACATCATTTATTACAATGTTTTTAGCAGTACTATGATACCGCCCGAAATTGCCAAAATTCACAAGCTAGTGCGAGCAAAAGACCAGGCCTACGTCAATGTTGCACTCGTTAAAAAAACCGGCGGCAACGGTATACCAGCAGTAATATCGGGTCAGCACCGCAACCTGATGCAACAAAAATTTGAGTTGGAGTTTATTGAAATCAAAGAGTCGACGGCCACCTACTATCTAGCGCCTTTGCGCTTTATTAATGAGGAGATATTGCACATTGATCTTAGCGTCGAGACCTTAGATAAGACTGACGCGGGATCGCTAACGCTGACAAAAAAACTCTATAAAGATTAATCGCACCAGCTTACGGACTAACTTGTCTCCATGCCAACTCATCTACTACCTGCAAAAATTATTTTAGCTAGCAACAATGCGGGCAAGCTTCGCGAGTTTACGCGCCTGTTCTCGACAACCGCCATCCATATTGTTCCACAAAGCGAATTCGATGTAGAAGATGCCGTTGAGGACGGTCTGAGTTTTGTTGAAAATGCGATTATAAAGGCCAGACACGCTACAAGAATAACTAAACACGCGGCCATTGCTGATGATTCGGGC
>JBLIME010000046.1:0-14761 GCA_047638515.1 Pseudohongiellaceae bacterium | reverse complement strand
AGATAATAAGATGTTTATAGTCGATGGCATAGTAACTGGGCTTGTTAAACAATCATCGTCATCAATTAGGTTCGATTTTATTATTAACGACTTATTCATGGCGACGAATAGTCAGTATTTATTGCTACTGCAAGAACATAAAAATAAAAAAATACGTCTCTCTTACTACTCTCAAAATAAAAAGCTAATAGTCAATAAGTTTCAGCCTAAAACCGGTGATAACTGGCGATTCTCAGTGAAACTTAAGCGACCTCGAGGTTTCGTTAATCCTGTAGGCTTCGACTATCAAGCCTATTTATTATCTGAGGGTATAGCGGCGACAGGTTACGTAAAAGAAAGTAGTGAAAATAAAAAGACGGGCAACATCTGTACAGTAGCATTATTTAGCTGGCATCTTATCGATTGTGTGAGGTCACGATTAAACGAATTTTTGTTGATGAATTTTAGCGAATCAAGAGTTTTAGGAATGTTGACTGGTTTACTGATTGGGGAAAAGAGTCGAATCACCAAATCACAGTGGCAGACCTTAAAAGATACCGGTACTGTTCATCTTTTAGCTATATCGGGACTACATATCGGGCTCGCGGCAACGATAGGGTATTGGTTAGGTAAGTTTTTGCAGCGATGCTTGCAAATCATTAGACGGCAGTTAGGTACTGGTCCAGTCTTTTATAAGTTTTTAGAAGGTGGGCGCTGGTTACCACCGATTATTTCAATGTTATTTGCACTGTCATATAGCTTGTTGGCGGGTTTTAGCTTGCCAACACAGCGAGCATTAATCATGCTTGCTGTGTTGCACCTCGGCTTACTGTGTCACCGCAACATTCAACCCTGGTCTTTATTTATGATTGCGCTCCTAGGCGTAGCGTTAGCTGATCCTTTAGCGGTCTTCTCACAGAGCTTTTGGTTGTCTTTTTTAGCGGTGGCAGTACTAATTTTTGTGTTTAGCGGCTACCTTGGTAGCTTGCAATCAATCAGTAAAAATACTTCCAATCGGCTTTTTAATGCTTGTACTGTATCAATAAAAAAGTACTTTAAAAGTTTTTTTAAGGCACAGTGGTCACTTGCGATCGGACTATTGCTGCCGAGTTTTATATTGCTTAAAGGCGTGAGCGCTTTTAGTTTTATCGCTAACTTCGTTGCAATACCGCTAGTGACAATAGTCACTGTGCCGCTGTTATTGTTGGGGATATTGCTTTTGCCGGTAGCAACGAAAGCTGCAGTGATGGCTATCGATCTGGCCAATACTAGTATTGAGATATTACTAATAACTTTACAGGAAATGCAAAAATACGGCGTTAATTTTTGGAGCTTATCGATTGGAGACTCGAGTATTTTAGCAACACTAACGGCCAGCATAGGCATCATTTATTTATTGTTACCAAAAGGTGTCCCTTATCGATGGTTGGGTATCGTATGTTTTTTTCCATTATTTTTTTCAGAAAAAAATACATTTAGACTAAGATTAACTGTTTTTGATGTTGGGCAGGGAACCGCAGTTATTGTAGAAACACCGGACTTTACATTGGTTTATGATACCGGTAAAAAATACAGCGACTCTTTTAATATCGGTGAACATGTTTTAGCCCCTTATTTAGTGAGTGTGAAAAGATCGAGCGTTGAGCAGCTAATGATTAGCCACAGTGACCGTGATCATGCCGGTGGTGTGGAAGGCTTATTAAAAAAAATAAAGGTGCGCACATTTTATGCCGGTGAACTCGATGCGAGTTCGCCGGTATATACTCAACAGTGTCTGGCGGGACAACAATGGCGGTGGAATAACGTCAGTTTTACTGTTGTCTGGCCCACCCTTGAATACATAAACGCTATGCAGACAAAAATTCTTACGCTTAATGGTGAGAAGGTGGCAGCACCGACTAAAAGTAATGATTTGTCATGTGTAGTGTTGATTCGTTATCAAGCTACTAGTATCTTGCTTGCGGGTGATGTCGAAAAGACAATAGAAAGGCAACTAATCAATAACAAACTCATTCCTAAAAACATAACACTGCTGCTAGCACCGCATCACGGTAGTCAAACGTCATCGCACCAAGCTTGGGTTAATTATTTAAGTGCAAAATATGTTGTTTTTTCTGCAGGCTTCAAAAATTCGTATGGGCATCCACATCGACAGGTCGTGGCTAGATATAAAGCGAACAATGCAATGTTGCTGAACACCGCTTCGCATGGTGCTATTCAGATTGTCATAGATGCTGATAATAGCCTAAATATTTACCGTAGCAGAATAGCGCAGCGTCGTTATTGGCATGATGTGCCCATACTATAGCCTAGATTTTAACTAGGCGTATTGTGTCAAAGAGGAGTTGAGACAATATCTTGCCAGCTGCCAGTTTTTAGAATTCTATTAGGCATAAAAGTGTCTAGACGAACAGCTAATGCTTTTGATAAAGTTAGTACTATTATAATGAGTGAAAGTACCATGCAAGAAAAACGACAACTCTATCGCCTGGCTATCACCCTAGTTTTTTTATGGGTATTGCTTTCTGGAATATTTACGCCACTCCATTTTTTATTAGGACTGATCTCTATAGCCATTGCGCTCTATATTTCAGTGCGGATGGATGTATTAATGCACAAAAAGCAGCCTCTTTATTTTCGTTTTTTTCGAGTCCTACAATATTTTGTATGGTTAATTGGGCAAATATTACTATCAAATCTTGATGTTGTTCGGCGTATTTTTTCGCCGACACTCGATATCAAACCTATTCTAAAAGCGATTCCCTCGTCACAAGCAACTGAGCTGGGCCGTGTCATCTACGCCAACTCTATTACGCTAACTCCTGGGACCGTGGCAATAAATATTGCAAAAAATGGTGATGTTCTCGTCCATGCTCTGCATGCAGACGTACTCTCTGATCTAGAAAAAGGCACCATGGGTGAACGCGTGAGTTTGTTAGAGCCTAGGCTTGGGGAGGCTCTATTTGATTCAGGAGTTGATGCCGACACCGATACTGAAAAAGACGAATTTAGGTCAGAGGATAAAGAGTAATGTTTTTGATACTTGTTGTGGTAATTGTTATCTCTTTGATCTTAGTGATGGTGAGAGCATTACTTGGGCCCTCCCTGTATGATCGTTTGCTAGCCGTTAATTCGGCGGGGACAAAAGTAGTTATTCTAATTGCGGCTTATGGTTTTTTGATGGATCGGCCCGACTTCATCGATATAGCAATGCTCTACGCGCTTATTAATTATATTACAACCATTGCAGTTTTAAAGTTTTTTGAATACGGCGATCTTGGTTCGGGTTCTTATCAAGAGGATGATATCTAGTGGTTTTGTTGATTGATATAGTCAGTGGCATCTTTATATTTATTGGTTGTTTGTTTGTATTTGGCGGTGCCTTCGGTCTAATACGTATGCCAGATTTTTATACGCGTCTGCACGCTGCCAGTGTGACGGATACAGGTGGCGTACTTTTTATATGTATTGGTCTAGTACTGCAGGCTATTTTTATTTTTGATAATCCAATGGCCGCTATAAAAATAGTATTAACTGTTATTTTTTTATTTTTCACTGCCCCGACTGCGTCTCATGCCGTCGCCAAAGCGGCACTGATGGCCAATATTATTCCGCAGTGTCAAAATGGTCAGTCAGTCGTTGACGAATCATTGGCATCTACCTATAAAGGACAGGATTTAGCATCTGTTTTAACCAATCATCAATCCGACAACACTGCTCCTCAAGATACCGATGAGCTTGGTAATAAGAGTAAAAGTTTGTGAATGTTGATACTGTAATTGTTGAACATATTATTGTTATGCTGTTGTTGACTTTATTAATAGTCGTTGCAGTAGGCATCATTATTTTGAATGATCTACTAGCAGCCATTATATTATCGGGTTTATACAGCATCATATCTGCGACTGTCTTCGTCGTAATGGATGCCGTTGATGTGGCTTTTACTGAGGCTGCTGTTGGCGCCGGTATCTCGACTATTATTTTACTGGGAGCATTATCGTTTACTAAACGAATTCAAAAACCTCAGCCGCATAATAATTATTGGGCGTTATTAGTTGTTTGCGTTACTGGTGGCGCCCTAATTTACGGGACTCTTGACATGCCGTCTTACGGCGACCCCAATTCACCCGCTAATTCAAATGCTCAAGTAGCTCAGCATTACCTAACAAAATCTAAGGGTGAAATCGGTGTACCCAACGTTGTGACATCAGTGTTGGCTAGTTACCGAGGCTACGATACACTTGGTGAGACAGCAGTTGTCTTCACTGCTGCCATTGGCGTTTTAAGTTTGATGGGGCTCCGCCGTCGCCGACGCAAAGAGGACCCCACGGTTACTGAAAAACAACGACGCCGACAACAAAATGAAGAGACTTAACTAAAATTAAGCGTCATTCAACATGCCGTCTTTACAGAGCAATCTACTCACATGCAAAAAAAAATTACCTATCAACGACATCGCGTTGTGCAAGTTATTACTAAGTTTTTAATCCCGATGATTTTGTTGTTTGCTTTTTATGTACAGTTTCACGGGGACTTCGGTCCTGGGGGAGGATTTCAGGCTGGGGTGATTTTTGCGTCGGCGTTTATCCTTCACGGATTGATTTTTGGCGAGGCTCGAACTCGCTTGGTTGTGTCGCCTAATGCGTTGCGCATATCAATGTCACTGGGATTGTTGCTCTACGCGGGCACGGGAGTTTTGAGCCTAATTCTTGGGGGTAATTATTTAGATTATTCGGTACTTTTAAATAACTCTATAGCTGGTCAGCATTGGGGTATTTTTGTCGTAGAGTTAGGTGTTGGTATTACGGTCGGTGCCGTGATGATATCTCTATTTTATTGCTTTTCAAGTAGACGCGATTTTTCTGAAGAGTCCGCTTTTCCTATTGCCCACAACGGACTAGATACCGATGATTGAATGGTTAGCACTTTATAATGATTGGGCCGTAATTGTTATCATGATGTCAGGCTTTTATATCATGATAGCGCGCTATAATTTAGTGAAAAAAATAATTGGTTTAAGTATATTTCAAACGGGGATTTTTTATTTTTACGTTGGCCTCGGTAAGGTTGACAATGGTACCGCCCCAATTTTGGTCGAACCAAGTACGGTTAACGGTGTTGTTGAGGAAGTTACCATGATCTATTCGAACCCATTACCACATGTACTGATTTTAACGGCTATTGTAGTCAGTGTTGCTACTATGGCGGTTGGTTTAGCACTAATTGTGCGTATTTATGAGAAATATGGCTCTATTGAAGAAGACGATATTCAAGCAATAGACAACAGACATATCTGCCAGTTGGATGACAGTAACTAGAGTTATCTGGTAATCGTATATTCAAAAAAACTTGATAATAATAGAAGCCTGCATCCATGTTTTTTAATAGTCACTTTTCTGTATTGCTAATCGTGCTTCCCTTAATGGCAGCACCAATTTGTGTCATCCTCAGAAAACCCCAGTCCGCATGGTTAGTTGCAGTTGCCTGTAATTTTTTTGTAGTGCTGTTGTCCCTTTCCCTGCTAAGTCATATCCTAGATGGCAATGTTGTGCAGTACAAACTAGGTGGTTGGGCAGCACCTACGGGTATCGAATATTATATCGACGGTCTCAATGCTATTTTAATCTGCGTCGTTGCAGTGATTAGTTTTCTAACACTCATTTATTCGAAACAATCAATTTACAAAGAGATAGCAAAACCACGACATTATTTATTTTACGCGGGCTGGCTACTTTGTCTAACTGGCCTATTAGGTATTTTAATCACAGGCGATGCTTTTAATGTTTTCGTCTTTTTAGAAATTTCTTCGCTATCGATGTATATGTTGATTGCCCTTGGACGTGAGCGACGACAAGCACTCGTCGCCGCGTTTAGATACCTTATGTTAGGTAGTATAGGTGCGTCCTTTATTTTATTAGGGATCGGTTTTTTGTACGCTGCAACAGGCACTCTCAATATGTCCGATCTTGCACAGCGTTTAGCTCTCATTGACGACTCTCGAACCGTCATCGTTGGATTTAGCTTTATCACCATTGGTCTACTCATCAAGACTGCAATGTTTCCCGTGTTCTCTTGGCTACCTAATGCCTACCAATTTGCACCCTCGGCGGTATCTGCCTTTTTAGCAGGAACAGCAACCAAGGTTTCTCTGTATGTGTTTTTACGTTTTTTCTTTCATATATTTGGTCCTGAGTATAGCTTCGGCAATCTACTTTTAGGGTATGTTTTACTACCGCTCGCCGTCGTTGGTTTTTTTGTTATGTCCGTTGTCGCAATTTTTCAAACAGATATCCGTCGTGTACTCGCCTATTCAAGCATCGCTCAAATTGGCTATATAGTTACAGCCATCAGTATGGCAACCCATGCAGGTTTGACCGCCGGCATCATCCATATGATTAATCACGCCTTTATTAAAACAGCTTTATTTATCGCAGTCGGTTGTATTATTTATCGCTACGGAACAGCTCGTACAGGTGATTTAGGCGGTATCATTAAGACGATGCCCTGGACCTGTGTGGCATTTATAATTGCCGGCTTAAGTCTTATTGGTGTGCCCTTAACCGCGGGCTTCGTCAGTAAATGGTATCTAGTTACAGCTGCAATTAATAGTGGCTGGTGGATCGTGGCGATTATGGTTTTAATGAGCTCACTGACGGCTATTATTTATATGGGCCGAATCATTGAAATGTTTTGTTTTAAGGATAATCGTTCAGAGGTATCAACAACTAGTGCTAAGGTTAAAGATGCTCCCTTGAGCATGTTGCTGCCGTTATGGTTGTTAATTATTATTAGTATATATACCGGTATTAATGGTGACACGGTTGTCGACCTTGCAAAGCTCGCCGCCACTCAATTATTGGATAATCTCCCCAGTATTAGTTCTAGCGCCCACATGAGGGATCAGCTATGAGTTTATTTTCTGATCCTCTAATGACACTACTGCCACCGCTATTGTTGATCCCAATCATTATCTTTTTCGGCGAGAGCCGTAAAAATTTACGCGAGGCTTCAATTTTAATTGCCGCCAGTATTTTGTTCATAATAAACATTTTTTTATATCAACAATTTTTAGCAGGTCAGTTAATACAAAGCCAAACCTTTACTGTATTTAATGGTTTAACCTTGTTCTTGAAAGCTGAGCCGATTGGTATTGTGTTTGGTCTATTGGCGAGCTTTCTATGGATAGTGACAACTATTTACAGCATCGGCTATATGCGCGGACACCATGAAAAGAATCAAACACGCTTCTATGTCTGCTTCGCAATTGCAATTGCCTGTGTTATGGCGGCGGCATACTCGGGTAACTTGTTAACTCTATTTATTGCCTACGAGGCAATTACCTTATCAACATTCCCATTGGTTACACATGCCGGTGATGCCAAGGCGAAAAGAGCTGGGCGTATCTATATTGGAGTCTTGATGGGTGGTTCCATTCTTTTATTGATGCCAGCGATGATTGTGACCTGGTGGCTAACAGGTACAACAGATTTTATTGTCGGTGGACTTTTTAGCGAAGTCGCTATATCGCCAGTATGGGTCACAGTGCTGCTGTGCTTAATGGTGTTTGGTACTGGTAAAGCTGCCCTGATGCCTTTTCACAGTTGGTTACCAAATGCGATGGTCGCTCCAACACCCGTTAGTGCTTTATTACACGCGGTAGCTGTTGTTAAAACCGGGGTGTTTTTAATTATAAAGATCGTCGTCTATATTTTTGGCATTGATTTAATCAGTCAAACTAATGCCTCTGAAATTTTAATATATTTTGCTGCGGGTACCATTATATTAGCGTCTCTTATCGCGATGACAAAAGATAACTTAAAAGCACGCTTAGCCTACTCAACTATTAGCCAGCTGTCCTATATTATACTAGCGGTAGTTATCGCTAATGCTCGCGCAGTTGAAGGCGCAGTTTTGCACATTGTTGCTCATGCCTTTGGAAAAATTACTTTATTTTTTTGTGCGGGCGCTATTATGGTTGCCGCTCATAAGACACTAGTTAGCGAACTCGCAGGCTTGGGACGCAAAATGCCGTATACTTTCGCGGCGTTTTTTATTGCCGCTATTAGCATTATTGGCCTACCACCTCTGGTGGGTGTTTTGAGTAAGTTTGTTATTATCGAGGGTGTCATTGCGAGCGATTACTATTGGCTACTCGCTATTTTAACGTTAAGCTCGTTATTAAACATTGCTTATTTACTACCAATACCGTTTGCAGCGTTTTTCAAAGAAAGTAACGATTTAAGTAGCAATAATAAAATTATTCAAGAAGCTCCAAGTACCTGTTTAATTGCCATAGCGATTACAACACTTGCTTGTATTGTTTTATTTTTTTATGTCGATCCAATCATGCAGTTATTGTCATTAGTTAAGTTTGACTAATCTCGTGTAAAGAGTAATAAAAAATATGTGTGGAGAGAGCTTGTGAAGAAATCGAAAGATTTTCAAAATAAAGATGACGGTTTTTTTGACAGTCCCAAGGTAATTCGGTGGTTGCTGCGTATTTTTTATAGCATTTGTATTGCTCTAGTCGCGGTAGATTTTATCATCCATCGTCATACTTCAACCGATATTGAGAAAATCCCTGCATTTTATGCTATTTATGGTTTCATTGTGTGTGCAATCCTCGTACTAGCTGCTAGACAATTGCGGAAATTATTAATACGCGAAGAGTATTATTATAGCGATGTCGCCAAGCTTTCGAAAAAAGAGAATAAACAATGACGCCATGGTTTAGTCCGCTCATTCATCCATTTTTTTTATTTTTTGTGGCCGCTGTTGTCGTCATAATTTTACCCAATAAAAAAGACAAGTTGGCTTCGATCATCACGGTCATTGTCCCCCTCGTCAGCTTCGTTAGTTTATTGCAATTGCAGCACGGTAGTTTTGGTATCTACTATTTACTAGATCTTGAATTAACGCTACTGAAAGTTGATCGGCTAAGTTTATTATTTGGTTATCTGTTCCACTTAGCAGCTTTTATTGCGAGTATTTACGCATTTCATATCAATGATCGCGTGCAACAAGTCGCCGCTCTCTTATATACCGGTAGTGCTCTTGGTGCGGTCTTTGCCGGCGACTGGATTACTTTATTTATTTTTTGGGAGTTACTTGCACTAACCTCCGTGTTTCTAATTTTAGCGAGACGAACTCGAGAAAGCTTTTTATCGAGTATGCGTTATTTAGTTATGCAGGTGTTATCGGGGGTTTTATTATTTTCTGGTGCTTTAATGATTGCCAGCCACAGCGGCACCGCATCGATAACAGCACTCGTGTTAAATACTGATATATTCAATATAAACGCTTCTTATGATGTCGCTATTTGGTTAATTTTTCTGGCCTACGGCATCAAATGTGGTTTTCCACTTTTGCACAACTGGATTGTTGACGCCTATCCACAAGCAACACCAACGGGAACACTATTTTTAATTTCGCTAACGACTAAAGTGGCCGTCTACGCGTTGGCGCGAAGCTTTGCCGGTACCGATCTTTTAATCATCATCGGTTTGGTGATGGCTTGTTTTCCTCTTATCTTTGCAGTGATAGAGAATGATTTAAGGCGAGTGCTCGCCTATTGCTTGATCAACCAAATTGGTTTTATGGTCTGTGCTATTGGTATAGGTACAGAAATGGCTATTAATGGTGCAGTTGCAACAGCCTTTAATCACGTATTGTACAAAGGTTTATTAATGATGTCGCTGGGTGCTGTGTTGTATAGAGTCGGACATGTTGATGGGTCGCATTTAGGTGGACTTTATAAATCGATGCCTAAAACAACTGTTTTTTGCATTGTTGGTGCGCTGTCGTCGTCCTTCCCATTATTGTGTGGTTTTGTTAGTAAAGCCATTATCATGCTTGAGATGTTAAATGCCGGTCATACCGTTGGCTGGTTATTGTTATTGTTTGCAGCCGCAGGTGTGTTTCTTCAAATTGCGATTAAAATTCCTTTTTTGGCTTTTTTTGCTCGAGATTCGGGGCTACGCGTTAAAGAAGCGCCTGCGAATATGCTAATTGCAATGAGTGTGTCCGCTATCTTTTGCATCGCAATCGGAATTTTCCCGTCTTATTTATATAGCATTTTACCTTATCCCATTAACTACTCACCTTACGACTTAACGCATGTAGTCACGCAGTTACAATTATTATTCTTTTCTACTCTTGCTTTTATATGGCTAAATCGGAAGCAATTATATCCGGCACAGCTGCGTTCAACAAATATAGACTCCGATTGGTTTTACCGTAAACTTTTCCCCTTTATATGGAAGTTTGCTGGTGCGTACACATCGCGTGCTATGCAATATTTTTTAGACATAAGTACAAAAGCATTGGGTTTATCTGTCACGATACTAGCAAAGTATAGCCGCCCAGATGCTGCTTTAGGTCGAGGCTGGGGTATCAATACTATGTTAATGTGGCTATTGAGCGCGCTCATTTTTGTTTTATTATTTAATTATATGCAGTGAATGTTTGTATTAGATGCACAAGTTATAATTACGCATGTGCCGTTGTCCGCTAACAATGATTAATGGGTAATAATTTTATGGAGCTGATTTAGAGGCTTAGCCGTAAGCCGAGTTTAAGGCCGCCCGCGACGCACTAAAATCGTACGCTAACCGCCGAACACGGCCATCGTTAAAAGAGTAGGGTAGTCTGAAATGCTATGCATCCGTCGGATTTACCCTAAAGTTAGCATTATGGATAAGCGAGTTTATATTGTATGAGTTATTTTATTATATCAGCACTATTTTTGGTTGCCGCCGTCGCACTTTTACTTTGGGTCATTAAACTACTGTTTCAGAAAGATTGGTTTTTAGGTTGGTTAAGAGGCTGCTTTGGCATCCTAATAATGTGTGGCGTGTTCATAATGGGCGCAACAGCCTACGATACATATAGCTATAAACAACTAATAGCAGAGCAAAATATAGCAACTATTAGTTTTATCTCATTGGGTGAACAACACTTTGAGGTTAATTTTGCACAGACGGGTGAAAACCCATCGATCTTCGATTTGCATGGTGATCAGTGGCAGCTTGACAGCCGTATTATCGAGTGGAGAGGTTATTTATCTAACGTGGGATTTATGACGGGCTACAGACTAGAGAGTATCAAGGGCCGATATTTATTGCTGGACGATGACCGTTCGAAAAAACGTAGCATCCATTTGCTGTCAACACCATTGCCAGGAGTTGATGTGTGGAGCTGGTTAAAGCAAACTCAAAATGACACTGTTGTCGACGCACGCTTAGGGAACGCTACTTTTTTACCGATGGTCGACGGTGGCCAGTATCAAATTTCTCTAAGCGCATCGGGCTTGCAGGCGCGCCCACTAAATCAACCTGCCATCGACGCCGTCGACCGATGGCGTTAAGTGTTTACAATTTTGTTATACTGCTTATCTAAATCGGCTATAAATTCTTTATAGTCGATATTCATTTAACCCTTAGGAGATCACGTGGAATTTGTATACGAGTATGGTTTGTTTTTGCTTAAAGTAGTTACTTTTGTTGTTGCGATTGCTGCCGTAGTGGGTCTTGTTGTCAGTGCTGGCGCGCGTCAGAAGCCATCAAATGTTGGCGTTATACAGGTGACTAAAATCAATGATCGTTTTGACGTCATGCGTCAATCGATGCAGCAAGCAATGTTTGATAACGATGTGATTAAAAAGGCAGATAAGCTCCTTGCTAAAGAAAAGAAGCTAGAGAAGAAGGCTGATAAACAAAAGCTTAAGCTTAACGAGGTTTCTGAAGAGCCTAAGCGTGTCTTTTTAGTCGATTTTGATGGCGATATGAAAGCATCGGCTGTCGTTCAATTACGTGAGATCGTGAGTGCAATTCTATTTGTGGCGACCGTTAATGACGAGGTCGTGCTTCGTCTTGAGAGTGGCGGCGGTATGGTTCATAGCTACGGCTTAGCTGCCAGCCAGTTGGATAGAATACGCCAACGTCGAATACCACTTACTGCATGTGTCGATAAAGTTGCCGCCAGTGGTGGCTATATGATGGCTTGCGTCGCCAATAAAATTTGTGCTGCACCCTTCGCAGTTATAGGTTCTATTGGTGTGCTCGCGCAATTACCCAATTTTCACAAGATTCTTAAGAAGAATGATATTGATTTTGAGATGTTGACAGCAGGCGAATATAAGCGAACCTTAACAATGTTCGGCGAAAATACGGATAAAGGTCGAGAGAAATTTGTAGAGGATTTAGAGTTAACCCACGGCTTGTTTAAAGATTATGTGCATCAGCAGCGTCCAATCATCGATATCGACGCCGTAGCAACGGGCGAAATATGGTTTGGTACCAAGGCTAAAGAAAACAGCCTCATCGACGAATTAACCACTAGCGATGACTATATTACCGGTTTGGCCTCTAGCTTTGATGTTTTTGAAGTCAGCTTTACGTCAAAAAAGAGCCTGCCTGAACGCTTAGGGTTCGCTGTACAGACAGGTATTGAGAAGGGTATTTCTCGTATTGTCGGGCAATTGCAAACCAGTCGCTTTTTTCATTAAATAATGTAAAAAATACTTGATTTTTGGATTAATTTTTTAAAAACACGATAATTTTATCGTGTTTTTTTTTGCCAAACGAAGTAATCAGCGGCCTACAGTTAAGAAACACTAACAAACGTTATGCACATACGTTGTAAATTGTAATATTTAAGACTAAAACCCCGTAATTTTGTTGGTATCTCCGTTGACTTTGCTAAGCAGTTGTTTTTAAACGTTTTTTTATTAGGTTAAAAAGTAACCGATTTGGTGGGTGTCGCTATATTCAAGGGCTTTAGCTATTTGTAAAATACCTATCCACCGACTTATCCACAGAAGCTGTGGAAAATAATGAGTGCCAGACTTATGACTCCCAAGCGTTATTCGAAAATATTAAAAGTATTAGAGAGAAGACAGGCCGGCTTGACGATTATCTCCGATAAAGTTCACAAAGGTAGAAATATAGCGGCAATTTTAAGAACCTGTGATGCTGTTGGTATCGATACGGTTCACCTTGTTGCGCCAACGTCTGGTTTTCAACGCTATCGAGGTACCGCAACCGGCAGTGAAAAGTGGGTAGCGACCGAATTATATGAGGATGTGCAAATACCGATACAAAAAGCACGCGCCAAGGGCTTTCAAATTATAGCGGCACATCAATCGAGTGCAGCTATAGATTATCGAGATATCGATTACACGCAATCAACTGCCTTGTTGCTAGGTGCCGAGAAGCCAGGTCCTAGCCGCCATGCTATCGATTCAGCTGATCACCACATTTCAATCCCAATGGTTGGCATGGTAGCTTCGTTGAACGTCTCTGTTGCCTGTTCGATAATCATGGCAGAGGCACAAAGACAGAGGACCGCTGCAGGGCTCTATGGCACTGATCCCTTATCTAGTATTACCTATAAGCAGCGCTTGTTCACTTGGTGTCAGCCTGAGTTAGCGAGTTTTTGCGATAAATATCAGCTTGCCTATCCCGAATTGGATAATGTTGGCGACATTATTAATGGAGTTGAGTGGTATCGAGCAGCACAAGTCAGTATTGACTTTGTTGAAAGCTCGAAACTCAACGAAAAGTTCTAAGTCTTGTCGAGCCGATATAATCATTGTCTCGCTGCTAAATTTACCCCTAGAGAGCCGTCGTTATATTTTTTTACCGTATGGTTGAAGTATGGTGGAAGCCTCTTGTATAGCGGTTAACGCTGTCCTAAGAGCAATTCTCGTCGAAGCGCTAGTCTTTGTTCCTTAATGGTTACTCAACGTATTGCGATTGGCAACTTTTACCGTAGTTTCCAATCGTGCCTGGGTCAGCATCTCTGTAAGCTCGCTAGGTAAGAGTTCTTACCAGCAATTCTGTTAGCGGTCTTTAAATAGAGGTTTTCATGTAGCGGTTCTTAAATAGTCGTTCTTTTAACAGGAGTTTTTTTAATAGGCGTTTTGTTAATAGATGTCTCGTTACTAGATGCTCTGTGAGCAGAAGTCCTGTTAATCGTTTTGTTAATAGCAATTCTGTAAATAGTGATTCTGTAAATAGTCGTCTAGTGAGCCCTGGTTCTGTTGGCAGCCCTTAACAATAGCTGTAGTACTAGTTTTAGTCATAGAGGGTGAAGCCATCGATCTACTAGGCTTAACTACCTACAGATCTGAGTATCACTAGGCCTGGATCGTCGGCGCTAACGATTCGCTAGGAGTTTAATCAACCCAGTACATCAGACCAACATCGCTGCAAACAAAGTGAAAAGAAGTTGATGATTTTCAATTAAATGGTCAACAATGTTAACATTAGCAGCTTTTAATCATTGCGTTAGCCGTTGCTCGTTGCCAGCAACGTGTCGGTGTAAGGAAGGTGTGGATGTTTAGTTGAGAGGTCTGCAACTAAGCTATTTATGCTTGCGGTGTAACTGCCTTGAGGTCTTGTATTGACAGCCATATTTATCCTCCGGCAATAAAATCCACTAATAGTGTGCGGATCTTTTGGTCTAGGCAATATTAATGCTTTATTTTTTTGGCCGCTCGCCGATAGTATTTATATCTATAAACTTGTCTGAGCCTAAGTCATGTCTAAATTTATTGTTGTGCTTGTAGTGAGTCTCTCGGGTGTCTTGTCGGCATGCACGGGCTTTAACAGTAACGATTTAAGGCACATAAATAGCATAACCTCACTGAATAACCATGTGTCTATTAAGCGTCAGCGACATTTTGTAATAGCACCTGCAAGTATTGTTGCCCTGCAGGTGACGCTTAGCCCTATCGCCAACACCACAAATGACGCTTTGGGCAGCCGCCAATTAATTCTTA
>JBLIME010000045.1:0-14793 GCA_047638515.1 Pseudohongiellaceae bacterium | reverse complement strand
TATGTGCGTCGACGCAGCCTTATGTTCATTCGTAATGTGGGCCACCTAATGACCATAGACACGATTCAAGATAGCCATGGCCACGATGTACCCGAAGGGATTCTCGATAGTGTTTTCACATCATTAATAAGCACCATCGACCTGTCGAACAATGATAAGAACATAACCAACAGTAAGACCGGCAGTATATATATTGTTAAGCCCAAGATGCACGGCCCAGAAGAAGTAGCATTCACCTGCGAGCTATTTGGTCGTATTGAGCAGCTATTAGACATACCCGAAAATACTATCAAAGTCGGTATTATGGATGAAGAGCGTCGCACCACCGTTAACCTTAAAGAATGTATCCGCGCAGCCAAGTCGCGCTGTGTATTTATCAATACCGGGTTTTTGGATCGTACCGGTGACGAAATGCACACCAGCATGCACGCTGGCGTCTTTTTACCAAAGAAAGATATAAAAACTCAGCCATGGCTCCAAGCTTATGAAGATTGGAACGTCGATGTAGGCCTAGAGTGCGGTTTATCGGGCAAAGCTCAAATTGGTAAAGGCATGTGGGCACAACCAGACGACATGAACGCGATGATGAACAGTAAACGAGTACATCCCGAAGCCGGTGCTAACACTGCGTGGGTGCCGTCGCCAACTGCTGCCATGCTACATGTACTTCACTATCATGAAGTTAACGTATTTGAGCGCCAAAAAGAAATTGCAAAGCGCTCGCGTGCAAATATCAACGATATTTTAACCATACCGCTTATGCCTAAAGGCACAACGTTAAGCGCTGTGGAGATTGAGCAAGAAATTGAAAACAACGCCCAGAGTATTCTTGGCTATGTTGTGCGCTGGGTAGACCACGGTGTGGGTTGTTCGAAGGTTCCGGATATTCACAATGTCGCACTCATGGAAGATCGCGCGACCTTGAGGATATCAGCTCAACTTCTAGCAAACTGGTTAGTTCATGGGGTTACCACCGAGACGCAGATTACCGAGATATTTAAACGTATGAGCGCAGTGGTCGACGAGCAAAATGCGAGTGATCCAGAGTATGTGGCCATGGCTACGTCGACAGATACCAGTATTGCCTTCAAGGCATCGCTTGATCTCGTCATAAAAGGCGCCGAGCAGCCATCTGGCTATACGGAGCCACTGCTTCACGCTTACCGCATACAGGTAAAAGCTGCCGCAAAAAGGGCATAGCTTATTAGTTAACAACCTAGGTTGATGACTTGGGTTAATAACTCCGTTTGATAACTTAGACTGATGACAATCGGCATTGATAAATTTGTTAATGCCGATTGCAATAAGATCTACTAACCTTGGAGAAGCTTGGGTTAGTAGACACAATAAACTATAAAAAATTGTTAGTGCACAACGCTTAAATCATTAAAAAGTTGGTGTTGTATTATATTATTTGGTTTTCTCAAAACTGTTATAGGTAGTTCCGCAGCGAGCATTAATTGCTTTATTAATTAAGCTTTACGAGTTGTAATTTTTATACTCAGTCAAACATAAGAATAATTTTACATAGGCCTGAAGTGACCACAATATTCGATATAGGTGACTGTTTTGCAGGTCCGAACAATGGGCGGTAGTTTTTTACTAGCGGTATCTATTGGCGGTATCTACTAATTTTTAATAGAGCAATTTTGTCAAAAACCAACAGAGAGATGAACAATGTCAACTTACAACCAAAACATCGCGGCAGTTGCAGCCCTTCGTGACGCTAACGGCGACGCATGGAACGCTATTAACCCAGAATCTGCGGCTCGCATGCGCGCTCAGAATAAATTCAAGACTGGTTTAGAGATCGCGAAATACACTGCAGACGTTATGCGTGCCGATATGGCAACGTTTGATGGTGACAAGACTAAATATACTCAATCTTTAGGTTGCTGGCATGGCTTTGTCGGTCAACAAAAAATGATCTCTATTAAAAAGCACTTCGGCACCACTGACCGAAAATATCTATATCTTTCAGGCTGGATGGTAGCTGCCCTGCGCTCAGACTTTGGTCCACTTCCCGACCAATCTATGCACGAGAAAACAACCGTAGCTTCTCTAGTTGAAGAGTTGTACACCTTTTTGCGTCAAGCTGACGCACGCGAACTGGGCGGCTTGTTTCGAGCTCTAGACGCGGCACGCGAAGCTGGCGATGAGGTTGGTGCCAAAGATATTCAAAATCAAATCGATGGCCACCAAACTCATGTCGTGCCCATTATTGCCGATATCGATGCAGGCTTCGGTAACGCTGAAGCAACCTACTTAATGGCAAAACAGATGATCGAGGCCGGTGCTTGCGCACTGCAGATCGAAAACCAAGTTGCCGATGAGAAGCAATGTGGTCACCAAGACGGAAAAGTGACCGTGCCCCATGCAGACTTCCACTCTAAAATTCGCGCGCTGCGTTACGCATTTTTAGAACTAGGTGTCGATAACGGTATTATTGTTTCTCGCACTGACTCCGAAGGTGCAGGTCTCACCAAAGAAATCGCTGTTGTTAAAGAGCCTGGCGATCAGGGCGACCGCTACAACTCTTTTCTCGACGTCGAGACGATAGATGTTGCCGATATGGCTGAAGGCGACGTGTGCTTTAACCGTAACGGCGAGCTAGTACGTCCCAAGCGCTTGGCCTCTGGTCTGTATCAATTCCGTCAGGGCACCGGTGAAGAGCGCTGTGTATTTGATTCTATCGAAGCCATTAAAGCCGGCGCCGATCTGCTTTGGATAGAAACCGCAACGCCAAATGTTAAAGACATCACCGATATGATGAACGCAGTTCGCAAAGAAATTCCAGATGCAAAGTTAGTTTACAACAACAGCCCATCATTTAACTGGACGCTTAACTTTCGTCAACAAACCTTTGACACCATGGTTGCAGCTGGTGAGGACGTATCGCAATACGATCGTGCCGACCTGATGCATACGAAGTATGACGAAACTGCACTGTCTGCGAGTGCTGATGATCGCATCCGTAATTTTCAGGCCGATACTGCTCGCGAGGCTAATATCTTTCACCACCTCATCACCCTGCCGACTTACCACACAACGGCTCTATCGGTTGATAACCTAGCTAAAGAATATTTTGGGGAAGCGGGAATGTTAGGTTATGTTGCCGGTGTTCAGCGTAAAGAAATTCGTCAAGGCATTGCCTGCGTTAAACACCAAAACATGTCTGGTTCTGACATGGGTGACGACCACAAAGAGTACTTTGCGGGTGAAAATGCGCTCAAAGCAGGCGGCGCAAAAAATACGTCCAATCAGTTTGGCTAAAGCAAACTAACTATAGAAAATTATCGTGGGAGCTCCTATACGAAGAGATTCTATATGAAGAGCTTTTATGCAAAGAGCTCTGGCAATTGCTAATAAAAACCCTACACTCAGCTTAATAACTGCTCGAGTGCTATTTTTAAAAGCAAATTCCAAGGTTTTATCTCGACACACAAGGGCGGTCTTTAACAGGGTCGTCTTTTTTATTATGAATATACCCGTAATATAACTCTCTTTTCTAATTTAAACTCCTTTGCAGCCACACAATGGGATTTTGGTTAGTGGTGATTTACTGACAAGGCTACCAATAATTTTGACTATGATTAATATACCTGTTCATCTCCAAGATACTAGAGACCTGTTAACTGCCCAGGGCTTCACCACGAGTAATACCTGGTATCACGGCACATCGTCGGCACTGATCGAGACTATTAGAAAGCAGGGCTTAATACGCTCGGGAGATCACGCATTAAAAGATGCCGAAAAAAAAACCATGGCTACTATCGGCATCACAAGCGGCAGTAGCTATACAGAATTAATCGATCCCGTTTTTTTAACACCCAGTAAAGCTTTAGCTTTTTACTGGGCCGAACAGGCTGTGCATAACCGCAGTGTACGGATTAAAAACAGTGGGCAACCCGTCGTAGTTAGCGTGACACTTCCGGATGAATTAAATCATCAAGTGAAACCCGATGTGGGCGCTGCGAGCTTACTGTTACTCAAGGAGGGAGAGAATTTTATGGCCTATTTGGCAGGCATTTATCAAGCCCACGGTCGCGACGGTCCCACCATAGAATTGATGCACGCAGATCGCAATGACTACCTAAGCATATTAGGCATGGCTTACATTAATGCAGACATTGAAGCTGCGTATGTAAAATTAATAACCGACGAGTAGTAGATCTGATGTAGCACTTATTATTAGAAACTAGGATTATCTACACACCCTTGCCGGTCCGCTTTATTGATTAATTTTTAAATGCATCTATTCATTCTATTGCCTACCGAATAATGGCTAGCAATCTCTAGTGTTTAAAAGCCACACTTGACCATAAAATTATCTGTAAACTGGTGCCCTTATTGGTAATAAACTATAAAAATTAGGCTGTAGCTAGATGAAAATTAAACATGTTATTTGAATTACTATTTCTTTTTGGTGCCGGCTTTTTTGGTGGCGTTATTAACTCGGTCGCAGGTGGCGGCAGTTTTATCACCTTTCCAGCGTTACTGTTTGTGGGTATCCCCCCAATCAGTGCAAACGCAACCAATACTTTCGCTTCATTTGCTGGTTATCTGAGTGGCACTTATGCATTTCGAGAAGACCTGAAGGCACACAAAAAAGAATTGCCACGATTAGTTCTTGTCAGCTTAATTGGTGGGGTCTTAGGTGCTTGGTTGTTGTTACAAACGCCAGAGTCGGTATTTAGAGAAGCGATACCTTGGCTGCTGTTATTCGCAACCGTGTTATTTATTGTTGGTGGGAAATTAAATAGTCTTTTAAGACAACTCACTTCTAGTCATCGACACGCATCAAGTGTTGGGCTTTTTTTGTTATTACTTCTGTTATTAGCGGTGTGTGTTTATGGCGGCTTTTTCAATGCAGGACTTGGTATTATTGTTCTCAGTTACCTAGCCCTAGCTGGATACACAAATATTAGTGCCATGAACGGTATAAAGCTGCTCATTTCTGCTGCGGTTTCACTGACAGCCATCACTTTGTTTATCTACACTGGCACAATTGCGTGGTTCG
The DNA here is from genome assembly GCA_047638515.1 of Pseudohongiellaceae bacterium. Taxonomy (GTDB): domain Bacteria; phylum Pseudomonadota; class Gammaproteobacteria; order Pseudomonadales; family Cellvibrionaceae; genus CANLBN01. The sequence goes on along the minus strand of JBLIME010000045.1, from coordinate 9,773 downwards.
AGGGGTTTGTTGTTCTTATTGGAACGATGATGGGTGGTTTTTTGGCCGCTCATATTTCTAAACGTATACCACAACGTTTTGTAAGGCTCTTCGTGATCTTGGCTAGCTGCGGTATCACTGCGTATTTTTTTACCGACGTCTACCTGTTTCATTAAACCGCAACACTTGTATATAGATCGTGATCGCCTAGTAGCCTTAAAATTAATGTTCAGGCTACCCTAGTGAGTACTTTTCTTTCCTTAAAACTGGCGCTAGCTAGTCTCGTCGTGGTGATTAATAAAGCGATTCGACTCTGCATTTCGCCAGCTCGAAACCCCGTGAACAAGGTAGTTAATCGTTTTGCAATAGTAACGACGCTATTGCAAAAGGCGTGTAATACTTAATGCAGTCAACGCTAAATAGACTAGGTTTATTATCGCTATACTATCGGTTAAACCAACGACACTCACACCGACATAAACCTTACCTTTTAGTCAAAGCGCCTCAATTAAAGCTGAGTATCTTTCTAAATTGAGCAAGAAGTGAGGAGTGAGGACTACTAGCTATCGATAATCTTTTAGTGCATGCCTTTTGTTAATGTGCCGACCTTAACCTCTGGTTACTACTGTTTTGGTATCTTTCAATAAGGGACTTCATCAGAGGTCATTCTGGTCTTGGTGGCAGCTATCAGTCGCTAGATTCTTAGCTTAATTCGTCACTGCCTGTATTCGCAGCATGGGTGACGGTCTACTTTGACCGCTAATTCAAGTGTCTGCAGTCGGGATCGGAGAGGTCTAGATAGACATTTTCAAACCCTTGCGGTGTAATCTTTCACAATAATTTTAGTCATTGCTTATCAAACACATAAATTGATACAGTATAAAAGCCTAGAATTTATTTATATCTCCAAGGCTACAACTACAATTGATTCATTAATAAGAGCGCTTCATGAAAAAAACATTAAAAATAGTAGGTATTGTTTTTTTACTTTTTATAACTTTACTCATTATTTTAATTTCTTACAGCTACTTTAAGTCCGAACAATACAATAATGCAGCGATACCTTACATAAAGGCAAAAATACCAGAGCTATCTTCATGGAATTCAGAGGTAATGGAAAAATATCTGACTCCTAAAACAGAAGAAAACAATACCTCTGAATATCTAAAGCAGTCAACTTTGCAACTGTCTACACTTGGCCAGTTAAAAAACGTTGAAGAACCACAATTCGTTAATATTGATTCAGAAGCAACTCCATTAAATGGAAAGCAAACAATTGCTACCTACAACGTGCTGAGCCGTTACGAAAATGCTGATGTTACTATTCGTATACGACTTTTAGAAGTAGATGGGGCGTTTGAAGTTTATAGTTTTTATATCGACTCAATATCGCCTACTGAATGAAAATAAATACTCAAGGTGAGCGTTCATGCAGTTCGTAACGCATTAAAAGATTTGTGCTTAGCAAATGTTCAGCGTCAATTTTTTGAGCTACTACATACTATTAGCAGCTAACATTTATTTAGACCGCCTTTATATAAGATCGACTAATGCGCTTATGACTATAGATTTTAGCAGTCTCATAAACATCCAGATGATTTTAATGGCGTTCAAATCAACGATTGGCTCTGCTGATAGTGTCGGCTGGCAAGTCTACCAAAGTGAGAGTCGACGAGGGTTCGCTTTAGGCGTTAACTACTTTTTTCTTGCCCCAAAGTTTAGATAAGCTAGGTGGCATCGACTTCACCTCTCTTGTGACAACATAGATGATATAGCGGTCGATACCTAACTCTTCATTGAGTAGTTGCTCGATTAACACTTGAAAATTTAGCAAGCTATTCGTAACTACTGTCATCACATAATCGGTACCACCACCCGTAGCGCTACATTCAACGATCTCATCGTAACTTTGAATACATTTTTCAAAGCGGTCAAAACCTACTCTACTGTGTGTCTTTAACGAAACGGTTACAATAACCTTAGTGAGGTCGATAATCTTGTTAACGGCAATTTCACCCCGGTAACCGGTGACAAAGCCGGCTTTTTTAAGTTTATCGAGTCGGATCCAACATGGTGTTGGAGAGAGATTCACCAATTCTGAAAGCTTAGCTTTACTTACTTTCCCATACTGCTGAACCGCATTCAAAATTCGGATATCCACTGTATCTAGTATGAAATTTTTCATGTTATTTACCGTACGCATTGGATGCTTGGCCTCGAATTCTAATCTTACCAGAGCTGATCAAGCTTTCTAAAAGCGACACAAAAGACTGACATTTGTACGCCTTCCGTCGTATTAAGCCAAATTTAATCTAATCTTTGTACAAACACTTGCAAATACGTTGATCTTTCTTATCGATTAAAACTAATATCGACAGCTAATACCCGAACTCGTTGAAGTTATCGACGCAACATAGGTTCTTTTTGGGGCCACACTCGCAGCTTATTAACGCATCTAACAGGCGTGCACAAATTATAACAATAAGCTGTTGAGGCTATAACAAGAAGTTGCTGAAGTGATGGCGGGAAGCGACTAGGGCTTAAACAAAGTTGGCGAGGTTAAAACAAAAGATCGATCACAGCGACTGTAAAGACAGCAACCAACAATCAGTAACCTTTAGTGGTGTGTTGAACCACCGTTTAAAATATGACCTCAACCTGAGGGCTATAGCCCGTAGTTTCGGGCCAATCAAACGGTGGCTTAAGCTTAGCGGACAGTACTCGTGGTAAAAACGGCAGCAACGCCTACTAGTGTCCGGGAAACACAACCGTTTTATTGCCGTTAAGAAAACAGCGTTTCTCAACATGTAATTTAACGGCTCTTGCCAAGGTAATGCGCTCGGTGTCGCGTCCTTTAGCCACCAGACGCTCCGGGGTGTAGGTGTGGTCTACCGACTCAACACCCTGAGTTATAATTGGACCTTCGTCAAGATCCTGGCTGACGTAGTGTGCAGTAGCTCCGACCAGCTTAACCCCTTTATCATAGGCCTGATGGTAAGGCTTCGCACCTTTAAACCCCGGCAGCAAGGAATGATGGATATTGATGGCTTGTCCGTGCAGTTTTTTGCACATATCCTCCGAGAGTACCTGCATGTAGCGCGCCAGCACCACGAGATCGGCTTTGGAGTGTTGTATGATATTCCACATCTTGGCTTCTTGCTCGGCCTTAGTCTCGGGAGTAACCGGTAGGTGATAATATGGAATATTGTACCAGCCAGCTTGTTTTTGCAGGTCCGGATGATTAGAAATAATTGCTGGAACCTCAATGTTAAGTGCTCCGGTACTATAACGATGCAGTAGGTCTTGCAGACAATGATCGTATTTAGACACCAGGATTACCACTTTTTCTAGCGTCCCTAGATTGCGTAACTCCCACTCGACTTCAAAGGCGCTAGCCCTGTCGGTTAACTGCGTGCGCAGCTTGTCTTCAGAAAATTCACCGCTGCCTCTGTAGTTAAACTCCATGCGAAAAAAAAATTGCCCGGTATCAGCATCGTCAAAGGTATGCACCTCGTAGACATAACACTCACTTCGATAAAGGCTATTGGTGATCAGGTCGAGTATACCCAATTTGGTCGGGGAGCTGCCGGTAAGAATATAAGCTATTGTGTTTGTATCCATTTTACAGGTCCTTTAGTATTATTATTTGCCGAACTAACACGTTAAAAAATCTGTCTTGAGTACTCTTTTCTCAATGTAACTATGACGACGGCGGCGTCGACAACACTCGAAATAAGCAGTGCACACGGGGCAACAAGTGCGTACACAGCTGACAAATAAAGTCTTAACACCAGTCGGAAATCAACTTTTCTCGCGTCATTACTTGATCACTGATGGTGTTGATTGTCTGTGGTGCGCAGCGTCAAGCTTTATCTTTTCCACTTTTTTATGCCGAGTACAAAAACACGTTAGGACGTCGATAATCATTGTTTTTACACTAATCACCTCGACACTAAAACTTGTTCCCATGTAACCAACTAGGTCTCGCTGAGAATCTTAATGTTTAGATCATATAAGGAATTTACAATGCAAAAGGCCTAAATGAAGATCTAAAATTGGATAGTTAGACTTGTTTTAGACGCTCTTTAGCCTATGTGGACTGAAACTGAGCATCGAACGCTTTGCTAGCAAATACTAATCTCTTTAAAAAAGAGCTTCAATCACCGCCTACTGCTGAGGTCAGGCGTTAAGGCCACAGACATCATCAAGATTTTACAGCGATAAGTAGTTATCGTGTTCGCCAGTCGACGGATGATGGCCATGTGACCAACACGACCGGAAACTCACATTATCGCTCCTGTAATTACTTGACTAGGTCGTAACCGTCGTGGCTATCCGTATTAAAGCATCGATCAATTTAGCCATTTAGCCCCTACAAGTTAACGTAACCAGCGCGAAATACTGTCAAACAGCCGGCAGCACAATATCGGTAAAAATACCGTTTACCTGCTCGATGCGCAATATGCGCTGAGCGATTTTTTGACCTAATGTGGTAATGAATAGCTTACGGATGATGGTTTTTGCGCAGTCTGCAACCCACCTCCGCCAACACCCACCTTAGCCGGCTCAAAGCCTATCAAATCGGCGGGGGGGTTATCGACGGGCGAGCTTATAAGTGAATACACTTGATAGGCTTTGTAGAAGAATCGACTGCTTGAGGTTTGCGTGCAATAGGTCAAGCCACCGGCTTAGTCGGCGGATGCAGGCTTGCCGGCATCACCTCCATTTTTGGTGGCCCAATTTGCACTAGCTTGAATTCCACCTAGTGGAAATAAATGTGCCTGCTCGATGCCAAAATTGGGGTGGCGCGCCTTGTGAGCGGCTAGCTCAGTCAAAAAGTCGGTGGGCTCGTAGGGCAGGAGTAGCTTAGTGACGTCTTTTGCCCGACGCTGCAGCACCCTCATACTTGGGCCTACGCCGCAAGACAAGGAGTATTTAATTAACGTATGGAGCTTAGCCGGCCCGGCTAGACCGATATGTATAGGAAGATTAATGCCTTCGGTAGCTAGCCGATCAGCCCAGGCAATGACCGGCGCAGCTTCAAAACAAAACTGAGTAGTAATCGCTACCCGAGCATCTGTGCGCTCGGAGAATGCGTGCTTCCAACGCAAGGACTGTAATGCCAAGCGATCGGAACCATCGGGGTCGATATCACGATTGCTTTCGGGGTGGCCGGCGAAATGTAAATGCTTGAAGCCGTCAAAGAGTCCTGTCTCGATCATCTGCATAGAGTCTTCAAACCCACCCACCGGTGTTGTAACTCCACCGCCCAACAGCAGTCCTTGTTCTACGCCAGCCTCGCCCTGATATTGATTAATCCACTCCGACAGCTCGGCCCTATCTTTGATGAGGCGAGCAGGAAAGTGCGGCATAACTTGAAAGCCCTCATCGGTCAGACGGCGTGCCGTACGCACCATATCTTCGATGGGTGTACCATCAATGTGCGCTATATAGACGCGCGTACCTAGAGGCAGAACATCGCGAAAAGTCACTACCTTGTCAGCGGTTCGCGGCATCACTTCAATCGAGTAGCCGCGCAGAAGACTCTCCCGTTCAGAGAATTCCTCGTCCTCTGTGCTAGTAGCATTAGGTTTGTGAAGAAAAGAGAGCAGCCCCATAAGATCTATCCTAGGTATTGATGGGTGATTTAACCCAATAATGTTAACTATAATTGGACGTCCGCAGGATTTTCGGAGCCCTCTAGTAGCCCTTTTTGCTCAGCGGCTAACACTAGATTTGCTGTATCCAAAGGCTTCTTATGTGCGGTCGCCGCAATTTTTTTGTTGGGATCATAAAACGGTTTTGCAACAACAGTAGCTGTCGTTCTTCCATCGGGAGTCTCGACATCGAAACTAGTGCCGACCGCCGCGAAATCTGCGCCCACCATTGCCAGCGCAATATTGATCTGTAAGCGCGGAGAAAACACCGCAGAAGTAACCTTGCCTATTTGAACGCCATCTTTTTTCAAAACCCAGAACCGAGAGTTAGGGCCTGTCAGCGCAAGGCCATCGATAATCAAACCCACCTGTTTGCGTGTCACGCCTTCTTCACGAATGCGTTTAAGTGCAGACTTACCGATAAAGTCAGCGTCCATATCTAGCTCGATCAGGCGATCCATCCCCAATTCGTAAGGATTGGTATTGATGTCCATATCGGCGTGGTAAGAGAGCATTCCGCCCTCAATACGACGAATAGTCGACGTGTGCCCTGGCTGAAGGCCGAACGGAGCACCTGCCGCCATGATCCTCTCCCACAGCTCGTCACCCTTCGAGCCATCTTGCAAATAGAGTTCATAACCAAGCTCGCTTGACCAGCCAGTTCGAGAAACAATCAAAGGAATACCGTCAAGGTCATACTCGCGCAGCCAGTAGTAGCGAAGATCATTAATGCTTTCGCCAAAGAGCGCTTCCATCACCTTGCCCGACATGGGACCTTGCAGCTGCAGTGGTGAGACATCGGGTTCGTGAATGTGAACATCCAAACCAGAGTTAATCGCTACCCCTTGCGCCCACAATAAAATGTCGCTGTCAGCCAGAGAGATCCAGAAGCGGTTTTCATCAAGACGAAGCAGTATCGGATCGTTCAAAATTCCGCCGTCAGCATTGGTTATCAGTATATATTTGCACTGACCTACCGCACATTTTGAAAGGTCGCGTGGCGTTAGCATCTGTACAAATTGAGCGGCATCGGGACCGGTGATCTCTACTTGGCGCTCAACCGCAACATCACATAGGATCGCCGCGTTCACTAAATTCCAAAAGTTTTGTGCGGGATCGCCAAAGTCGCGAGGGATATGCATATGATTGTAGACGGAAAAACCCTGCGCGCCCCAACGCAAAGTCGCATCAAAGTATGGGGATTTGCGGACTTGTGTTCCGAAGCCAAATTCTTGTTGGTTCTGTCTAGCCATTAGCTACGTCCTCTATTATAAGATCACTGTAGTTGCGGTGTCAGGAGGCACCGTCCAAAACGCTTGTAAGTTTTAATAATATGAGCTTTTTGTAGCGCGTAAGGCCTAAATAAACAGCTCTTAAAAGAATGACTAGACCTATTTTTTACGTATCTCAGTCCATTTGGACTACAGCCAATCACCGAGCCGATTGCCGGAGAAAATATAGATTTAAGGGCTCTATCAAAAATATGTTTACAGGCAAATTCAGGTAGTTTTTGCAGCTGTCTTTTAAACGGGCCACTGACCTTGTACAGTCAACAAGAATGACGTGCTTGGGGGGGGTTAACGTGGATAAGACATCGATGTTTTAGCCACTATCTGGCTGAGTCCACCCGGTAGAAAGACAGTTTCTGTTCTATTGATTGTGTGTGTATGCAGCTATTTAACGATCCAATACTCAGATTGAACCTCACGCGTCTGTGTCTCGCGAAATCTATAGCCGCTATCGATTGATCATGCCTGGCATTAGAGATGCTAATCTAAATGCTTAAAAAACGTCATTTGACAGCGGCCGCTGTCTTTCTTAAAATCAAGATTTGCAATTAATAGCGAAGGTTTTTTATTATGTCGGTCCATGAAGCAAAGATAAGCTGGCAGCAACATCCACATAGTTCAGTAGCAAATACCTATTCACGCAATCATCGCGTTGAATTGAACGGCAATCAGTGTCTCGAGGTCTCGGCATCGAAGGAGTTTAAAGGCGACGCTAATTGTGCTGATCCCGAGCAGATGCTTGTGAGTGCAGTATCTAGTTGCCATATGCTGTTTTTTTTAGCCATGGCTGAGTTTCAGGGATTCTCTGTCGAGTCCTATGAAGACAACCCGGCGGGGCATCTAGAAAAGAATGATAAGGGGGGCATGGAAATTACTCGTATTACGCTAGCACCCCGCGTAATTTTTGGAGGCAACACGCAGCCCGATCAAGCCACCATATCCAAAATCCATGCGAGTGCACATAAAAATTGTTTTATCAGAAATTCGATAACAGCCAGTGTTACTATCAATCATGCTTAACTTTATTACCTTTCGGAGGGTGTGTGGATACTAATCAGTCGAGCGAAGATGTTTTGCTACGCAGTAATCAAAATGGCGCCGTTTTTCTTTCTCTAAATCGTCCGAGTAAATTAAACACCTTATCTGCAACTATGTTGACTAACTTGCAACGCGAGCTAGATGACATAGCCGCTGACCCCACGGTTCGATGCGTCGTTATCAGTGCGCAAGGCCGTGGCTTTTGTGCCGGCCACGACTTACAAGAGATGCGCAATAATCCGGACTATAGCTATTACCAAGAGTTATTCAAGCGCTGCGGTCAAGTGATGCAAAGTATCGTTGCTTTACCGGTGCCGGTGATTGCAAAGGTTGGGGGCATAGCTGCTGCCGCTGGCTGCCAATTGGTCGCTAGCTGCGATCTGGTGATTGCGGCGCGATCGGCTCGCTTCTCGGTACCGGGGATCAATGTCGGTCTGTTTTGTTCAACCCCAGCGGTTGCTCTTTCGCGTAGTATTTCGGCCAAGCGAGCTTTCGATATATTGCTTACCGGTGATGTTATCGACGCCGATACCGCTTTAGATTGGGGGCTAGTTAGCACAGTAGTAGATGACGCGGAGCTAGATTCTGCGGTTGCTGCAAAAGTAAATAAAATTCTGAGTAAAAGCGCCTCTGCGGTGCGCTATGGCAAGTCTATGTTCTATTCGCAACGACAAATGTCGCTGCCCGACGCCTACGATTTTGCGGGCGAGGTGATGGCCCAAAACATGATGAGTCACGACGCGGGTGAAGGTATCGATGCCTTTCTTGGTAAGCGTTCGCCCACATGGGAAAAACCGGCGCGCTAAAGCTGGTGTTTGCAGCTAGCCAGCTTCGTTAACCCCACTTATCACCGATTAATTATCGCCTATCGAAATCTTTTTGATGGAAAACATTAGCACCATAGCCTTATTGAATGTGAAGTCAGACAATAGCGAACTTGCGTAAAAAGAGCAGGTAAGTCATAAAAATAAGATTAGCAATAAGAGTGGAAATAAAATGACCGAGTTATGTCCTTTTAATCAAGCGCTAGAAAAAAAAGCGGCCAATTATGTATCGCTGTCACCACTGAGCTTTATCAGGCGGGCCGCGGCAGTTTATCCCGATAGAGCCGCCGTTATCTACGACGACTTAAGCTACAGCTGGCGTCAAACCTATGGGCGCTGTTGTCAGCTGGCCTCGGTTTTGAAAGGCTTTGGTATTTCTAGAGGCGATACCGTGTCGGTTATGTTGCCAAATATCCCAGCAATGTATGAAGCACATTTTGGTATACCTATGGTGGGTGCGGTGTTGAATGCCATCAACACGCGCCTAGACTCTGAAACCATCGCTTTCATTCTTAATCATAGTCGTACTCGGCTGTTACTGATGGACTCGGAGTATGCCGATGTTGTCAATGCAGCCTTGTTGTTGGTCGAGGGGCCGGCACCAATTATCATTAACATCTGCGATGCAAATTACGCAGCAGGCAAGCCCATCGGCGACCTTGAATATGAGGCCTTACTGAGCCAGCATTGCGAAGACGCCGAGTGGGAGCTGCCAGTCGACGAATGGGATGCCGTTAGCTTAGGCTACACCTCCGGGACCACCGGCAACCCCAAAGGCGTGGTCAGCCACCATCGCGGCGCCTATCTCAATGCGATAAGCAACGTGCTTTCTTGGAATCTGGCGGCCAACGTTATCTACTTGTGGACACTACCCATGTTTCATTGTAATGGCTGGTGTTTTCCCTGGACGCTCGCAGCTATCGGGGGCACCAACGTCTGTTTGCGCAAGGTAGACTCCGAGCGAATTCACCAGCTGTTAAGGCAAC
>JBLIME010000044.1:0-14923 GCA_047638515.1 Pseudohongiellaceae bacterium | reverse complement strand
AAAATTATTAGTCGTTATGTTTAAGCCACTCCCCACTAATTATTGTTTTGCCAGCCGATACCTTCACCGCTAGAAACACAGGGCGCTTTGTTTGCAATTCTACTTCAAAACGTGACAAATGTGGTGGGGTTTGTCATTGTACTAGCTACTAAATCAATCAGCCTGCTAATTTAGCCGATAAAAATATTCATGGAGTCTGGTACAAATGAAGCAATCGTTATTATTACAAACTTGGATTGTCGAGCAGTTGAAGTTACACGAAAACATTAAAGTCGATCAACCGATTAGCTTGACAGTACTCAATGGTGATGCCGGTTTTCGGCAGTATTTTCGGGTTAATACACGGCCATCGCTGTTAGCTGTGTCCGCGTCGGAAGATTCAGGCAACAGTGAGGATGCTCGTTACTTTGCGAAGTTATCCGATGTCTTACGTCGGGAGGGCGTGCCTACGCCGCAAATTATCGCTTGTGACAACACGCATAATTTCTTATTAATTGAAGACTTTGGCGACGCATCTTTTCTGTCGATGCTCGATACCGACAGTGCCGATCTACTTTACAGCGAAGCTTCAATGGTGCTGCTGCGAATGCAGCAAATCCAACCCGAAGCTCTCCGTTCGGCGGGCATAGATCTTCCAGACTACAGCCAAGAGTTATTGCGTGAAGAGCTTGATATATTTAGCGAATGGTTTGTTGAGGCTCTGTTGGGCCTGACTTTAAGTGATAGTGAGCGCAAACTACTTGATGATGCCTTTAATTTTTTAGAGCTGCAGGCACAAGCACAGCCACAGGTACTGGTGCATCGAGATTATCACTCTAGAAATATTATTTATCGCGAGGGTGAAGCCCCTGGAATTATTGATTTTCAAGATGCTGTATGGGGGCCCATTACCTATGACCTAGTCTCGCTATTACGTGATTGCTATATCGAGTGGCCCGCAGCGAAGGTGCAGCGATGGTTGCGAACTTATGGCAATCTAGCTATCGAGTTGGGGTTGATGGATGCGATAGACGAAGATAGATGGCAGCGTTGGTTCGATACCATGGGTCTGCAGCGACACATTAAGGTCTTGGGTGTGTTTGCGCGTCTCGCTCTTAGGGACAATAAGTCTGCCTACCTTAAGGATTTGGCACTAACGTGGCGTTATGTGATGACAGTTGCTAAATGCTATCCCCAGATGCAGCCATTTGCAATCTGGTGCGAGAGTGATCTTTTACCGCGGTTAGAAAAACAATCATGGTATCGATCAACTCCAGTTAATAAGATCCCGTGTGAAGCAGGTGAAATCGCTTGAAAGCCATGATCCTTGCTGCAGGTCGTGGCGAGCGCATGCGCCCACTTACCAACAATACACCCAAGCCTTTGCTGTTGGCCGGTGGACGAGCGCTCATTGAATACCACCTGCAACGGCTAGCTCTTGCTGGCGTTAAGGAAGTGGTCATCAATACCGCCTACCTAGGTGACCAAATTCAAGAGCATCTGGGCAGTGTGTTTACGGTGCTCGATAGTAACTTTGATAAGTTGGACACAAATAAAGCTTGTAGCTTATCTATTCTTTATTCTGAAGAGACCGAACCTTTAGAGACAGCTGGAGGTATACTTCACGCCCTGCCGCTGTTGGGTGAAGCGCCTTTTTTATTAATCAATGGCGATGTCTGGACCGATTATCCTTTTGAGTCACTGCTGAGTCGTTACTCAGCTATCGGTAGCTCCGAGCACGCGCGAAACTTAGCGCACGTAGTGTTGGTCGATAACCCGACACATAATGTTACCGGTGATTTTTCGATGGTTGCCGATAAGCGCAAAGATATTTTTACCGAAGGCCATCACTCAATGTTAGGTAAAGTTTATTTGAGCGAAAAGCATGATGGCACCGAGGCCTATACGTTTAGTGGTCTTAGCGTCATAAATCCAAAGCTCCTGACCGCGTACCCGAATAAGCGAGAAAAGTTTTCATTGGCAGAGATTTTACATTTTGGCGCCAGCCGGCAACAAATTAGCGCTGAATTTTTTAATGGTCAATGGCGAGATATTGGTACCATTGAACGCCTACAAGCCCTCGACGACGACTTAAAAAAAGAGCAAAAAGTAGATGAACTTAGTTAGTAGTATGAACATAGTGTTGGTTATAGGAAGCTCGCCCGATGCGCTTCGCACTAGAGCTTGGCCTCACGGTCGTTTTAGCAATATTGTGGCGATGAATAATGCATGGAATATTCGCGACGATTGGGATTATCTTGTCTACCCTGAGGACTTCCCTCCGGAACGCCGACCTGAATCGATTAGGTCATCACAAGCAATTATCGAGTATACCGAGTATGTTCCTGCCCAAAACGAATTTGGAGGTGTGATTTATATTGGTGGCACCATGGCCTTTACTACTGCCTATTGGGCGCTGCATGCTTTAAAGCCTGATGTTATAGCTTTCGTCGGTTGCGATATGATCTACCCCGCGAACAGCAGTACGCACTTTTACGGGAAGGGTAGCGCCGATCCCCTGCGCGATGACATTACGTTGCAAAGTCTCGAGGCAAAATCTATTCGCCTGCAGGCGCATGCACTTGAGCAAAACTGCTACTGTGTTAATTTAACGTCGCTGGAGCAATCTCGACTTGTCTACCCAGTACTGCGCGAAGCTGAGTTTTTTGGTGATGATCTTCCAGCGATCATTGCTCAGGTACGGCATCAAATTGACAACAGCTATAACCATGAAAAAATTAGAGCGGTCAAAGCTCGCGAGCTAGCGCTCAATTACCTGGTCGAAACAGGTGACTATTGGTGCCACCTCGATCAGTTAGATGCCTTTAAGCTTCAACAGATAGATCAGCAGTGGCTATCTGTTTTAAGCGAGCATCGATCATCGTAAAATCGTCTTCAAGTATAGGTCTATCCCAACAATAATCATGCGCTTTGCCCAGTGTTTGCTATAGTTAGTGCATTGCCGAGTATCGCTGGCCGTTGTTTTGTTATTCAGTTGGGCAGTATTCTTACAAATGTTGTTTTGAGTTTTTGGATGAGTTTAGTTTTATGAGTTTACAGCGTCGCCTAATATTGGCTATTTCACTGCTACTGATTGGTCTATTGGTTGCCAATATGTTTGTCACGGTTTACAACGCCAGGCAAAATATTTATCAGCAGCTAGAAGTGCATGCACAAGATACGGCGACATCGTTAGGCTTCAATATCTCGCAGGCGCCTCTAATAAAAGACATCGAATTGAAACAAGACGTCGCTAAAATACGACTAATGGTCGATGTCATCTTTGATCGTGGCTATTATCGACGCATCATTTACCGCAACCTCGAGGGCGAAGATGTTGTTCGCAAAGAGACTCCTCTAAATCTTAAAGGTGTACCCGAATGGTTTACAAGTTGGATGACTATTCCTGAACCCAGAGGCACTGCGGTAGTGTCATCGGGATGGTTTCAGCTAGGGGAGGTTATCGTTGTTAGCCATCCAGGGTTCGCATATCGTGATATATGGCGCACATTTAAAAAGCAGCTGGGCTTATTTTTATTCAGTATTGCACTCTGTTATGGCTTATTAAGTATCAGTTTAAAATTCATTTTACGCCCACTGAGGCAGTTGGAGGATCAGGCTGAAGCGGTCTATCGCCGTGAATTCATTCAATTTCCGCTACCTAACATACCAGAGCTGAAGCGCGTCGCGGTCGCAATGAACCGCATGTCTGCAAAAGTGAAATCGATGTTCAGCCACCAAATTGACCTCAACGATAGATTGCATCAACGCCTGTGTACTGATGAGATCACCGGTCTCGCAAATCGCTACGATTTTGACGAGCGCCTGCAGGCATATATCGAGTCTGAGAGAACAGGCAATATGGGCACTTTGATGCTTATGCAAGTCGGTGATTTGCTGGTAATCAACCTCAATGAAGGTCGTGCACAAGGGGATGCATATCTACGAGCCATTGCGACCTACCTGAAAGAAAGTCTCACCGAGTTTCCTGACGCTATGTGTTCTAGGCACAGCGGCGCCGATTTTGCAGTTTTTATTCCCTCGATCACAGAAGACGAAAGTAAGCAATTAATGGAGCAATTTTATAATCATCTGCAGGCTATGGAGTGGACTCAGGCTATGGAGTGGAATGCCGAACACAGGCAATTGATTTATTTAGGTGTTGTCTATGCAAGTGATTTAAGTGAGCAGGTGGGTCGACAGCAGCTGAATTTATTAGTGGCTGCCGATACAGCGCTCAGCCAAGCGCGCAACGATCAGCACAGCGGCTATCATTGGCAGCTACTTGCAAAAGCTACAGATGTAGACATGTTAAATTCTAGTCAGTGGTCAGCGTTGATTCGCGAGGCTCTAGCGCAGCAGGCCTTTGATTTTAAATATCAGCCCATCTGGCAGGTTGATAAGGCAGATTCTGCGCATAAAAAAGTTTTAATGTTTAACGAGGTGTTGACACATTTATCACTCAATGACGAAGATTATCCTGCGAGTGTGTTTATGCCAATGGCAATGCGTCTTCAGCTAATGCCAGAATTTGATCGACAAGTTGTCGCTACAGTTTTTAAGTCAGCGGCTATCGGTGATGGCGCACTTTGCATCAACATATCGACGGCGGCTCTATCAGACAATGAGTTTATAGACGCGGTAGAGGCCCGTCTGGCTTCTAACCCTAGGTTAGCGGCAAGGATTATCTTTGAACTATCTGCAAGCAGTTTATCCTTGGTCGAGACAGCGGTCCGAGACTTTGCACATATGGTTAAGCGCTATCATGCAAAATTATCGCTCCACCACTTCGGCCGCGGCACCGCTGAATTTGCGTTTATGCAAAGCCTGCCTCTCGATTACTTAAAAATTGATCGCTGTTTTATTCAAACGATTGTCGATGATTTGGATGCCCAATTTTTTGTGCGCTCATTAGTTACAATAGGCCAAGGTTGCGATGTGATGGTACTGGCGGAGGGCGTGGAGACAGAAGCACAATGGCTAAAGTTAATTGAGTTAGGTATTCAGGGTGGTCAAGGTTTTTGGTTGGGCCGCCCCCAAGCGGAGCCACTAGAAAGCTAAAACATCGATGGATAGAGCTGTTTAACCGTGGTTTTTAAAAAATATAAATCACCAACACTAGCAAAGGACTCGGTTAACTTGAGTATAAAAAAAGAGTAGAATATGTATCCATACTACTTGATTATAGAAAGACCTTTGGATACATATTTATGAGCGTAGCAACTATTAAAAACAAATTTATTGCACTGTTTAAGCGCGCTAGTGAACGTGTCAGTGCCAGTATTTCAATCGGAGCCAAAGATTACCTCTCAGATTGGAAGCAAACATTTGCAGAGGGTTCTCTGGTGATTCGTTTGGCGATAGCTGCTGTCGTTCTGTTTGTTCTACTAACGCTGGTTTTAGGTTTTTACTTTAGCCGCGAGCCCGACGTTTTTCTATGGCAAAACAACTTCAATTCAACGTCGATATTAACTGCTCCCGTCGCCCCTGAGGTGACAGGCAGTGTAACTACAGCGAGTTTAATTGTGGTGGCAAATACGTTGCTCAGCAAATCGGGAGGCTATCTAAGTAACGACATCTTGCCTCCGGGAATTTTTCTTGACAACATCCCTAACTGGGAATTCGGCGTCCTAGTTCAAGTCCGCGATTTAAGTAAAGCTTTCCGTGAAGTTTTTAGTCGCTCACAGTCACAATCTACAGAGGATCGAGACCTTGTTATCGCCGAGCCGAGATTAAATTTTGACAGTGAAAGTTGGATTTTACCTTCAACTGAGTCGGTGTACCGCGAAGCTATCGAAAAACTTAATGCCTACCATGAACGTCTTGTCGACCCGACCTTGTCGGGCGCACAGTTTTATGCACGCACCGATAATCTAGAATTTTGGCTGGGGAGTGTTGAAAAGCGCCTCGGCAGTCTGTCCCAACGCTTAAGTGCGAGTGTTGGTCAGCGCCGATTAAATACGGACCTTGCCGGTCAAGTCGAAGCAACCCAATCTACACCGACCGCTAACGAAGTTGAAATTAAAACGCCCTTTAGTGAAATAGACGATGTATTTTATGAGGCACGCGGAACCACCTGGGCATTAATTCATTTTTTAAAGGCCGTTGAGAAAGACTTTGCCGAGGTATTGGCTAAAAAGAATGCGACTGTAAGCTTAAGGCAAATAATCCGCGAGTTGGAGGCGACTCAGGTTAGTGTATTGAGCCCAATGATCTTGAATGGCAGCGGCTTTGGTATGGTTGCCAATCACTCACTAGTCATGGCCTCGTATATATCGAGAGCGCATGCGGCGATCATCGATCTACGCGAGTTGTTGACGCAAGGTTAGTGGCGTTAATATTTTATTTTAATTTGATGGTGACATACAAGGAATCAACGAGCGGCTAAACCATCACTTTAAAAAGGCGCCGAAAATAAATTTTAAATAGATTGCTCAATAAAACTATTAAGTAATTTATTTAAATTAGCAGCGATGAAAAATAAAACGAGTTGTTAACGCTGCATTTTTACTTTATGGCACCCATCAACATGTTACCCATAAAAGGCTTTATTTTAACGCGCCAGCGCAGAGATGTCAGTGACGCCTGCGAGCTAGAAATTTGGTTGTCTAGTGATCAAGGCCCCATTAAACTAATTGTGCCCGGTCAGTATCCCGTCCTATTTTTTCGCGCCAGCGATATCGAATCAATCGAAAATCTGTTGAAGAATTTTCCTAAAGCACACGTTAAGTCCGTTAATCTAAAAAACAGCAATAATGAGGCTGTTATGGCTCTGTATTGTGCTGGTGAGCGCCAACAGCGAGCGCTAGTTAAATGTTTTTCGTCGGCGGGCCTAAATTGTTGGGAAAGCGACATAAAGTTAACCGATCGCTTTTTAATGGAGCGGTTCGTCACTGCAAGTTTGTTGTGTTACGCAAGCAACAGCTCCCCTAACAAATCATTTCAAACGATTACGTCTACGCAAGTATCGACTTGTCATTATCAACCCAACTTTAATGTTGTCTCTCTCGATATCGAGTCATCGACAGATGCAAAAAAGCTTTATTCAATCGCGCTCTACAATACACACAACTCGGTTGTTTTCATGGTTGATGAAACCTATAGATCGCCCGTGACTAGAAAGATTAAGCGGCAAAATGATGCCGAGTTGACGCTTGTGTTGTGTCCATCTGAACGTTATTGCCTCCAACAATTTTTAAAATATTTCGCCAGTATTGATCCTGACATCATTATTGGCTGGCATGTTGTGCAGTTTGATTTGTGGACCTTAGAAAAAATATGTCAGCAACAGCAAGTTAACCTGCTGCTGGGTCGCGCCGGTCAGAAAATTAACTGGCGTGCAGATATTCAGTATGAGGGTCGATATTATGCACAGGTGCCAGGCCGCATTGTTCTGGATGGCACTGAACTACTGCGTACAGCCTTTTATGACTTTGAGCGCTTTTCGCTACAGTTTGTCGCCAGTGAGCTGTTAGGCGAAGGCAGGTTGTTGCACGAAGATACCCCTGGTAGAGAAATTAGTGCGTTATTTTTGACCGACAAGCTAGCTTTGGCTGAATATAACCTACAGGATTGTAAGTTGGTGTGGGCAATTTTTGAGAAAACTAAGTTGCTGGACTTTGCTATCGAGCGGGCGCGGCTAACAGGTTTGCCGATGGATAGAGTCGGCGGATCTGTAGCTAGTTTTGACTATGCATATCTGCCGCGATTACACCGGTCGGGTTATGTTGCGCCAAATTTAGGCGATCTCGAATCGGCTATTGTAAGTCCTGGTGGCTATGTCATGGATTCTAAGCCAGGCTTGTATCGCCATGTTTTAGTCTTAGACTTTAAGAGTCTATATCCGAGTATTATCCGGACTTTTAAAATAGACCCTTATGCTTATTGGGTGGCAGAGCATCAAAATTTAACGTCAGAAGCCGTCGTTGCAGGTTTCAATAATGCAAAGTTTTCCAAAAGTAATCATATTTTACCAGGTATTATCGACGAGCTATGGAAATCTCGCGATAGTGCTAAGGCGAACAACAATAAGCCCTTATCACAGGCTATAAAAATCATGATGAATTCATTTTATGGTGTCTTGGGTTCAATGGGTTGTCGTTTTTATGATCCCCGAGTATGTAGCTCAATTACCTTGCGCGGCCATGAGATCATTCAGCGCACACGTGATTGGATTATTTCACAGGGGCTCGATGTAATCTATGGAGACACCGATTCTGTTTTTGTGTGGTTGGGTAATAATAGGACCGACGGCGATGCACAGACCATTGGAGAAAGTTTAACAAAGAGCCTGAATATCTGGTGGCGCGATAATGTTCGCGACGAGCATGCGCTAGAGAGCTATTTGGAAATAGAGTTTGAGACACATTACAGTGATTTTTTAATGCCAACAATACGTGGCTCAACCACAGGCAGTAAAAAACGCTATGCGGGAATTATTAAAAAAATAAGTGAAGTTGATGGCAAGTTAATTTTCAATGAAGAGTTGGTTTTTAAAGGGCTCGAGACGGTAAGGACTGACTGGACAAACTTGGCTAAAGAATTTCAGCGGACGCTGTATTTAATGATATTTAAGGGTGAGCCATACAAAGACTATATTTGTAGCACGGTCGCGAAGCTACTGAGCAGTGACTATGACGAGCGTCTAGTTTATAAAAAAAAATTGCGTCGGAAGTTAAGTGAATATCAAAAAAGTACCCCGCCTCACGTTAAGGCGGCAAGAAAGCTCTATAGTCTAAGCGGTCAACTTTTAGGGCTTGGAGATACTATCCACTATATTATTACCGTTAACGGTCCAGAACCTATTAGCCATCATGCGAGTGCCATTGACTATCAGCACTACATCGACAAACAGTTGCAACCGATCGCAAATAGTATTTTAAACTTTGTTGACGATAGCTTTGAGAGAATTACTAACCAGCAGCTAGCCTTGTTGTAATGGGAGCTTTTCAAGTCAATAAACTGTTTTAAAGCAGTTTGGTTGTTAGCGTCACTAAGCGCGCAGGGTGAGCTTAACTTACTGCAGGCTGAGCAGTTTGTCCTCCACAGCTAAAGTGCTCAACTCAGGCTGATGAATGAACCACTGCCCCCCCCAGCGTTAAGCAGCTTTACCGACGTCGTTGCTTTTGTCCGTCAAAAGCCGTCATCCATTTTAAATGCTATACATTCAGCTGATGTCGACAAGCTTAGAAGCTATGCTCATCTTCTGGAAAGCTGCCCGCTTTAACCTCCTTGGCAAATCCTGCAAATGCGTCTTCGATGGTTCCATAAGATGCTAGGAAATTTTTAGAGAATTTTGGTGGGGAAGTAGTGATGCCGATCATGTCGTTGGCGACTAGCACTTGTGAATGAGTGGCCGCGCCTGCACCGATGCCAATAGTGATGATGTCAACTTCTGTCGTTATTTTTGTTGCGAGAGCCTGCGGCACACATTCGAGCACTAATAAGTCAGCGCCTGCGTGAGCAAGTTCGGTCGCATCGTTAAAAATTTGTAGTGCCTGCTGATCATCCCTACCCTGTACGCGATAACCTCCCAACTTATTAACCGATTGGGGCGTCAGTCCAAGGTGAGCACACACAGGGATACCGCGCTCACTAAGCATTTTGACGGTTTCGGTCAGCCAGTTACCTCCTTCTAGCTTGACCATATGGGCACCTGCTTGCATAAGATGGGCTGCATTTTCCATTGCTTGTGTCGGCGTTGCATAAGTCATGAAGGGCATGTCGCTCATAATCAATGACTTCTTATTGCCGCGTGCGACGGCCGCAGTATGATAAATCATATGCTCAATAGTCACCGGCAGTGTGCTGGTATGTCCTTGAACAGTCATGCCTAGGCTGTCCCCAACAAGAATAATATCTATACCTGCCTTCTCAGCAATGGCAGCCATCGCTGCATCGTAAAGGGCAATACACGAAATTTTTTCGCAGGCTTTTTTATAACGATGTAAATGAGTGAGCGTAATTGATTTTTCTAGTGCTGGATTTTGTGCGCTCATAGAGGCCTGTCTCATTAAAGTGAGTTATGGAAAAAGCGGTACTCGCGACTAAATTATAACAAGGTCGATGTGGGATTGTAGTAGTGGCGGCCTTTTTTAATAGTTAGAATATAATCCACAAGTTGTTGATAGGAAGCTTCTCGATTAACCCAATCAATTTCGTTCGCGTTGACGATTAATAGTGGTGAGTCATCATAAAAGTGAAAGAAGCTAGTGTAGGCATCATTAAGTGTCTCCAGATAACTTACCTCTATAGCCCTCTCGGTATGAATACCACGATGCCTGATCCGGCGTAGCAGCGTATCGGTGGATGCTTGTAAATAGATAACGAGATCAGGTTTAGGAGCATCTATGACGAGTTGACTATAGACCTGTTCATATATGGCCATCTCGTCATCATCAAGTGTAACTCTGGCGAATAAAGGATCTTTATCAATTAGAAAATCAGCGACGCGCACAAGCTTAAACATATCATTTTGTTTGAGATCGTGAATCTGTTGTGCCCGTTGGAATAGAAAAAACAGTTGTGTAGGCAGTGCGTGACGAGCTTTGTCTTCGTAAAAGCGCTCTAAAAAAGGGTTTTTTTGGGCTTCTTCCAACAGGGTATTGTAGTTGAATGTCGCCGCTATTTTCTTGGCAAGTGTAGTTTTACCGACGCCAATTGCGCCTTCAATCGCAACAAATCGAGGTAAGTTTTTAGCGGTATTGTTAGTAATAGTGGTCGTAGCCACGACTTCCCCTTAAATTCACTAATTAACAGACTAAGGACTGCACGGGCACATATTGTTTTTAACCGCATTTTGTAGGATTATTGCGCAGGATTCGCTCTGTCTCAAGCTCGATAACGCTTGTGTAAGCTGGCAGGTAAGAATACCTGTGTCGAATACTTTGTTAGTACCAGCCAAGCCATTCACTAGTAATGACTTTGAATAATTAGGCAATGTCGACGCAACTAAAGCCTAACTTTTATCTAACCGCTTTTATTCATGCAACGCACTGGCTGTCTCTCCATTATTATCGTCGACAGTCGTCAGCTGATACAGGTCACTAGTATCGCAGCAGCTCAATAACTCACTTAACGCAACATTTCTGGGCAGTCTGAGCTGCGGGGCCAGATCGGCCAGTGGCTGTAACACAAAGCTGCGCTGTGGCATTTCAGGGTGCGGGATCGTTAAGCGCTCGGTAGTCACTATCTCATTGCCGTATAGAAGTATATCTAAATCGAGTGTGCGTGCACCCCAACGAACATTGCGCTGGCGACCCTGCTGTTGCTCGATCAGCTGCAGCTCATCAAGCAAAGCCTCGGGCACTAAAGTAGTCTCAAGACTCGCGACCGTGTTAACGTAATTGGGTTGATCGCCAGGGCCAATCGCTATGCTGCTATACCAAGGTGCACACCGGAGCGATTGCGAGCCCTTCAGTTGAGATAGCGCGTTCAAAGCCGCTTTGATTTGCTCTGTGGGTTGTTCGAGGTTACTGCCAAGGCCAATGTAGACCGTCGTAAATTTATTCATCGCTCGTGGGTGCAGCTAGTTTTTTCTTGGGTTTGCGGCGGCGCTTTTTAGCGCTGGGTGTGGGCGTCAATTCAGCTATCATACTTTGCTGTAACTCCTCGTCACCATGCTGGTATTGATTCCACCAGCTGCCAAGACCTTCGAGCTGCTCGCCGGCAACTTCACGCATCAATAAAAAATCATAGCCGGCACGAAATTTTGGATGCTCTAAGAGTCTTTGCGCGCGATTACCGTGGCGTTTGGGC
This sequence comes from Pseudohongiellaceae bacterium, assembly GCA_047638515.1. Lineage (GTDB taxonomy): Bacteria > Pseudomonadota > Gammaproteobacteria > Pseudomonadales > Cellvibrionaceae > CANLBN01. The sequence goes on along the minus strand of JBLIME010000044.1, from coordinate 3,187 downwards.
AGACGCCACTGGAGTTCCCATATTTGCCGCATCGGGATTAAAAAACGCTTGGGAATCATAATCCGCTGCAGCTGCAAGCTGGTTGTCCTCTGACACGCTTCGGCGAACGCGTCGGCTTCTGAGGCGCCATGAGCTGTCTGTATTAAAAACTCATTATGCATGGCGGGCCATAGTAGTGCCGCGTAGACAAAGGCGGGAGTAACACGCTTGTCAGTTCTAATACGTTTGTCGGTGTTGGCAATCATCTCATCGATCAATGGTGCATAGCTTGGATGATTATCTATCACTCTAAAACTTTCCGGGAAAAGTTCATCGAGTAGCTTGTAATCCCGCAGTAAGCTGTAGGTTGCCGTCGCATAGCCGCCTAAAAATAGCTTTAATATTTCTTCAAATAATCGCGCTGGAGGTACATGTGTGAGCAGGTGGGCTTGTTCACTGATAGGTTTTTGTGTGTTGGACTCTATGCTAAAGCCTAGTTTTCCAGCAAAACGGACGGCCCGCAGCAGGCGAACGGGGTCTTCTTTGTAACGAGTTGCTGGGTCGCCGATCATTTTAAGCTGACGGTTTTTGATGTCTTCCATGCCATTGGCGAAATCATAGACGGCAAGATCTTTGGCCGAGTAGTAGAGCGCGTTGGCAGTAAAGTCGCGACGCAGGGCATCGCTCTGAAGGTCGCCGTAAACATTATCTCTCAGTAACTGACCGGTGTCGGACTCTACTTGTTGGTTGGAATCGCTATTTTGTCCACGAAAGGTCGTTACCTCTATAATCTCTCGGCCATAGCGAACATGCACAATACGAAAGCGTCGCCCGATGATACGTGAGTTGCGAAACAGCGTTTTTACCTGTTCGGGTGTCGCGTCAGTTGCGATGTCGAAATCTTTAGGTGAACCACCTAACAAAAGATCTCTCACTCCGCCACCCACAAGGTATCCTTCGAAACCAGCTTGATTGAGCCGACTCATAACCTTCAAAGCACTAGGGCTTATGTTTTTCCGCGAAATTCCGTGGGTATCTTTAGAGATAACAGTGGGCGAGATTTTTTTATTAGCCTTTTTAGAGGCTGCACCGTCATTTTGAGTTTTACCGGCCATTGATAATCGTTTGAGTAAGCGTTTAATCATAAATATTACTTAAAAGCCTCGCAGCCGCCTTGCTGCCAAAATAGGTGTACAAAATGATAGATAAGTAGCTGTAGGTCGAAAGCCTGTTCAGCCAGCCTGCAAAAACTGTTAGAAAAACAATTCGGCACAACATATGTACGCGCTTTACTTGTCTAATGGACACGAATTCTATCATGTTGTGAGTGATGTTGTAGATATAGACGCAGGTGATTAGGTACTAAAGCGACTGGATTCGTTTTCACAAAGCCATGCCTCGATACTTTTCAATAGGGGCTTGCTGAGAGTTTAGCTATCGTGTAACTGGTGATTGAAGCCCTGATAGTAAAACGGGAAAGTACTTTTAAAAGTCTTTCCCGCATCTGTGAACAAAATTGTCACTTAGTCATTTATTGTTATTATTTAGGCTTCCTTGCCAGTTTCAACAAATATCAAAACTGCTTTCCTACTTGTTAGCCAAAAATCTTCTTTTTTATTATTTATAGTTATTATAATTATTATTTATTTTTATTATCTATTGTTATTATTATATCTAAACATATAGCATTCACTGTGCCAGTTCTACAATAGTTATTTATATCAGTAACTTAGGTTTATGGTAAGTTTTTTATTTCTAAAGTGAATAAAACAAGTGTTACTTTTAGTTACCTCTGGGTAACGTTTTTTGGATTAAAAGTAACAAAACGATTGGCTTTGCTATAATTGTTGGTGTCGTATTTTTCAATGTTGAACCAACCCTGTGTCTGTCGCAATCGCAATTTGTCAATTTTTGTTCCCCACGGATCTATTAAGTAAAGCCCGTGTTAGTTAATAAGACTTCGAAACCATTGCAGTTGTTGCATCTTGTACCAATTTTCATAATATAAAACGGCTCGATCACAACTCTAATCGATCTAAGCTCAGCCATGATGAGGAAGATTGCCGACTTTATAAAAAAGACCCACGCAATAAAAATTACACCCACACTGATATTTATATCAAACCTATACAAAGCCACACCTAGGCCAGACACCTCCTCTATATTGTAAATTCTATCAGCACACACCGCCAAGCTACGGGTAGCTCAGCGCTTTTAGTTAAAAAAGTCGTATCCACCGTTAAGTTAGCAATTTCGCCACTTTAGTGTTGGGGGTGAATTATTGAAGTGCGCACAAGCGCTGGGGCTGTCGCTATAGGAGCATAGCTCACAATCACTTCGAGATGATCTAGGTTTTAATCTTTGGACCGGACCTCAGTGGTCATATCCATTGGTGTCATAGTTGATGCGATTCATAACAGCGTCCGTTTTGCTATCTACTATATATGGGTGCTAGGAGAGCAATAATTGCCGCCAGCAGATAGACTCACAGTTAGCGGCATGGTCATTTTTTAAAAGCGCTCTTTTTACGGGGAATGCCTAATTTTTGACGACGTTCCCAGAGACATTTACGGCTAACTCCAAGCTTTTTAGCGAGCTCAGTTTCACTCATCAACTCTTGATGTTCGGTCACAAATCGGTGGAAATAATCCTCTAAAGAAAGATCTTCATCTGCCGGCGCTGCAGCAGCGTCGTGGTCACTGCTTTGGTTAATATCGCTGCTACTGATGGTGGCTTCACCCCCAGGCACGGATGCCAAGTTGAGAGTGTCGATATCTATATTGAGAGAGAGCAAGTCGTGGTCAATGACTGTTTTATTTTCACATAAAATAACGGCACGCTGCATCGCATTCTCTAGCTCTCGCACGTTCCCAGGCCAACTATAGTTACTAACAAGTGTCATGGCTTCTTGGGATAGCGCTAGCAACGGCTTTTCGTAGATAGTGCAATAGTGGCTTACCAAAGCTTCTGCGAGTGTAATAATATCGCTACCGCGATCTCGAAGCGGTGGCATTTGCAGCGCAATGACGTTTAATCTAAAGTACAAGTCCTCCCTGAATGAACCCTCTCGACAGCATTTGCTGAGGTCTCTGTGAGTAGCTGCAATCAAACGAATATTGACTTTTTGAGTGTGCGTTGAACCCACGGGCCTGACTTCGCCCTCTTGTAACACGCGTAACAAGCGCGCTTGCGCTTCCATTGGCAGTTC
>JBLIME010000043.1:0-15028 GCA_047638515.1 Pseudohongiellaceae bacterium | reverse complement strand
TTAATTGGTGATTCAATTATAAATTAGATATCTCGTTATAGTTAGTAGTTATGAAGTTTAATGTTGCGTCGTTGAGGGTACAGATCTATTATTTATAGATACCCACAAGAAAGCTAAAAATATTGATGTATACTACGACGCTAAAATTTAGCGTGCAGGCTCTGCATCCAGGATTGTCGCGGTTATGAATTTCAAGCGTATTGAAGCCTTCTTCTGGGTGGCAAAGCTACACAGTTTCAGTAAAGCGGCTCGGCAGCAATGTACGACTCAGCCTGCTATATCAACGCGTATAGCAGCTTTAGAAGCCGAGCTAGCGGTTAAATTGTTTGAACGCGATGGTAACAGCAAGGTACTACTGACACCAAAAGGCCATGAACTTATGCCTTACGCTGAGAAACTAGTCTATTTGGCGAAAGAATTCACCAACAAAGCCAATAATGCCGCCGCATATTCAGGCTTGTTGCGCCTAGGTGTCTCCGAGACGATCGCACACTCTTGGCTGTCGACTTTCCTAAAACGTTTTCAAGATGACGTTCCCGGTGTCACTGTTGAACTAACGGTCGATGTCTCAGTTGCGCTTAGAAAAATGCTGTTTGCGGGCTCCATTGACATTGCCTTCCTGGTGGGGCCGCTACCAGATCCGACCATTGTCAATGAGCACCTGATAACCGTCCCCCTCGTCTGGGTTGCGAGTTCCTCTGTAGGCATCGGTCAAGAATTGCAGCCAATAGCAGCGTTAACCCAATGGCCCATTATTACTTATGCACGCAACACCACACCCTATATCGAAATCGTTAACAAATTTGCCCAATGTTCGGAGCGTCCAGCCAGTATCATCACCTCTAGCTCACTCGCCATTTCCCGACGTCTAGTTCTCGACGGCATGGGTATCTCAGCACTGCCTATGGATTTGGTTCAAAGCGACCTTGAGAGTGGCCTGCTGCACGTTGTAAATACAAGTTGGTGCCCCTCTGATTTAACTTTTACAGCCTCTTATCCCATCACGCCTCACAAGCCTGAACTATTGCCGATGATCGAGCTAGCTCAATCTGTAGCCACACTGAAGGCATGACGCTAAGTTTCTATAAGAAAAACTTATTGAATTCTATTAAAAACAATAATTTGTATTTATGGGAGGCTTTAAATAATATCTATACATAAAATAAATAAAATTTATTAGGGAGTAGATATGCTTACTGTTGATAAGCTCAACGAGGTGCGATCGCAAATACGTAGCGGCTGCTTTCAAAAAAACACCAGTGGTTTAATGCCCAACCTAGTACAGGGTAATTTGGTCATCATGCCCCAACAATGGGCCGATGAGTTTATCCAGTTTTGCCGTCTCAATCCCAAACCCTGCCCACTGATAGGGATTTCCGAGCCCGGCAACCCGTCTATTCCCGAGTTGGGTTATGGACTGGATATTCGCATAGATGTGCCTGAATATCATCTGTTTCGCGATGGTGTATACGCCAGTGCCGCCTCGGATATCAAAGCATACTGGCAAGATGATTCTGTCGCTATCGTTTTGGGTTGTTCTTTTTCTTTTGAGAGTGCATTGCAGTCTGCGGGATTAGCCGTGAAAAACATTAACCAAGGCACCAATGTTTCAATGTACGACACTAATATTGCTACCCAGGCCACCGCTAATTTTGACTGTAATATGGTGGTGTCGATGCGGCCTTTCAAAAAACACAATATTGACCAGGTGATAAGCATTACTAACCAATTCCCCAAGGCCCACGGTGCACCGGTTCACATTGGTGATCCGCAGTTGATTGGCATTAGCGATATTTGCTCACCCGAGTACGGGTCTCCGGTCCTTTTAGACGACGACGACATTCCTGTGTTCTGGGCCTGCGGCGTTACTACACAAGCTGCGATTCGATCCGCAAAGCTACCCCTAGTGATTACCCACGCACCCGGAAAAATGCTAATTACCGATCATCTATACACAGATCTAGGTGAATTAAGCGGTAATTTCGTTAGGTAGTTGCTGCGGTGGCTCAGGGTTTGCAGTAGCTAAATTAAAACAAGATTTGGCAACATATGACGAGATCTGACGAGGCGTGTAAGTTTAGTAACGCTACTTAATGATTCTGATAGTAAAATAAGTAACATCAAGATAAACCATAAACTACAAAAGATAATGAGGAATAATTATGAAAAACTCTAAATTCTTGGGCACTGTATTGGGCCTTATGCTATCGACTTCAGCGCTAGCAGAGAAATGGGATATGCCAACACCCTATGGTGACGGCAACCACCCAACTCAAGTTGCTCGTCAGTTCGCCGAAGAAGTCACGGCTAAATCTGGCGATAAGCTAAACATTACGGTGCATTCGGGTGGCTCTCTGATTAAGCATCCTGAAATTCATCGCGCTGTAAAATCTCGACAAGTGCAGCTTGGTGAAGTATTCGTCGGTCGCTTGGGGAATAACGATCCTATTTTTAAATTGGATAATATTCCATTCCTGGCAACAGATTTCGACTCTGCCGAAAAGCTCTACAAGCTTTCAAAGCCCGAGCTCTCAAAGCAGCTCGCGAAAGACGGTTTAATGTTACTTTACACTGTGCCGTGGCCTCCACAAGATCTTTACTCTAACAAAGAAGTGAATAGCTTAGCTGATTTAACGGGTTTAAAAATGCGCGCATATAGCCCAACGACTTCTCGCTTAGCTGATCTTATGGGAACCACCCCAGTCAACGTGCCTTTTAGCGACGTAGCTCAGGCATTCACTACGAGTGTTATCGACTCAATGATTACCTCGCCAAGTACGGGCGTCAATAATCAAAGTTGGGATTACATCACACACTTCACTACTGTGAACGCTTGGATTCCTAAAAATATGGTTTTCGTTAATCAAAGAATATTTGATAAATTGGATACTGATACCCAACAGGTTATTCTAACTGCTGCAGCCAATGCCGAGAAAAAAGGGTGGGAGCTAGGTCGTGAAAATGCTGTCAAGGATACAAATACATTACGCGACAACGGTATGATAGTTACCGAGCCGTCAACTACTTTACAAGATGAGCTGCGCGATATTGGCAAGACGATGGTTGCACAGTGGCTAGTGGAGTCAGGTGATGTCGGCAAGTCTATTATTGATCAATATAAAAAATAATGATTAAAATTTAGCGACAGATATTTTTATTCGAATTATATTATGGGTGTTGAGGCGAGATATGGAAAAAGTTAGGCAGTTATTTTATCTCGCTTCAGCGTGGGGGGCCGGCCTATGCCTTATAGCGATGACCCTGTTAATACTCTCCCAAATTGGCGCACGCTTAATCGGCGTCGTTATCCCCTCGTCCGAAGATTTTGCAGGTTGGCTGCTATCGGCAATCATCTTCTTCGGCTTGGCCTACACCTTCAATAATGGTGGTCATATTCGAGTAACTATCGCACTGAGTCGCTTTTCTACTCGATATCGTCACCTCTTCGAATATATTAATTTGTCGATAGGTTTATTGATTAGCGCCTATTTAGCTTTTTACACAGCCTATACGGTTTACGAATCCTTCGTATACAGTGAGCTCACAGATACCTATTTAGCGGTTCCTATTGGCTTGGTTCAATTGCCTATGGCAATAGGTTCCACTTGTTTGTTTATTGCGATGCTCGACAGTTTAATTCTGATGATAGCCGGTTATGTTCCCAACTATATTTCCGCGGAAAACAACATAGATGTAGAGGTTTAATTCTGTGGACATATCACTAATAGGCTTTATTTTAGTCGCAGCAATGATGTTAATGTTGGTCAGTGGCATATGGATTGCTCTTACGCTAACGGGTTTGGCAATTATTGCTTTGCTGTTAATCGAAAACTCTAGTATCGGGCTACTTTTAGGCACATCATCTTGGAGCGCTTCAACCGCATGGTCACTAACTGCGTTACCGCTATTTATATGGATGGGTGAAATACTTTTTAGAACGCGCTTGTCGGAAGATTTGTTTCAAGGGTTATCGCACATTTTAGCAAAGTTACCCGGTAAGCTATTACACGTGAACATACTAAGCTGCGGCATATTTGCCGCTGTATCTGGCTCATCTGCAGCAACAGCTGCAACCATCGGGCGCATGACTTTGCCCGAGTTGAAGCGTCGAGGCTATGACGAATCAATGGCAATCGGCACGCTAGCAGGTTCCGGAACCTTAGGTTTACTGATACCTCCGTCTATTATTCTTATTGTGTATGGCGTTGCAGCAGAGGTTTCTATTACGCGCTTGTTTCTTGCTGGGGCATTGCCGGGAATTATGTTAGTTGGCTTGTTCATGTCCTACACAATAGTTTGGTCATTATTAAATAAACGCTCTCAGGTTGATGAGGCGAGCGAGACCTATACCTTTGCCGATAAAATAATTGCGCTGAAAAAGTTACTGCCTATAGTGCTGTTAATTGGTGGCGTCTTAGGGTCAATTTATCAAGGTGTTGCAACACCAACTGAGGCTGCAGCTTTGGGTGTAACAGGTTCTCTACTGTTATCCATGCTGACGGGTAGCTTCACTATCGCGGGTTTTACGCAAAGTGTTTTAGGTGCAGTTAAAAGTTCCTGCATGCTCGGTTTAATCTTGGTCGGCGCGCATTTTTTAACCCTAGCAATGGGTTTTGTAGGCCTTCCCAACGAGCTTGCTGCATGGATTGCAATGCAAGGGCTATCCGCCATCGAGCTAATCATCTATCTCACTTTTTTCTTTATCATTTTAGGTTGCTTTTTAGATGGCATCTCGGTGGTGGTGCTAACAACCTCAATTGTGTTGCCGATGGTAGCCCAGTCGGGTATCGACTTAATCTGGTTCGGCATTTTTCTAGTGCTGACAGTCGAAATGTCGCAAATTACACCGCCAGTTGGTTTCAACTTGTTCGTTATTCAATCACTAACGGGTAAAAATATTTTATACGTGGCAAAAGCTGCGCTGCCATTCTTTTTGATGATTGCAGTGGCGATCATTATTATTACTATTTTTCCCGATGTAGCGCTTTATTTACCCTCGTTAATGACAAGAAGTTAATAGTCAAATGGATCAAGCAACAATGAAACTTAATTGCGATATGGGTGAGAGTTTTGGTCATTGGAAAATGGGCATGGATGCAGAGATTATGCCCCATGTTGATATGGCCAATATTGCCTGTGGTTTCCATGCCTCAGACCCGTTAAACATGTCTAAAACAGTGGCTCTTGCCAAAGCTCACAAGGTGGCGATTGGCGCTCATCCGGCCTATGCTGATCTACTCGGGTTTGGCCGCCGCGATATAAAATTGTCGGCCGCTGAAATTACCAACATGGTGCTGTATCAAGTCGGAGCACTACAAGCTATTTGTCATCGACAAGAGATGCAGCTAGCTTATGTAAAGCCCCACGGCGCACTTTATAACTCAATGATGAAAGACGAGACAATTTTTACTGCAATAGTCGATGCCATGTCATCGCTTTCGGTAAAAATTCCGTTGATGGTGTTGGCCAGCAATAAATCTGAGGAGATGAGCGAGCAAGCCGACAACTATGGCGTCTCTCTTTTGTTTGAAGCCTTTTGTGACAGGGCTTATAGCGACGCCGGCAGTTTGGTACCGCGCAGTCAAGCAGGAGCTGTCCTCGTCGGCGATACAGCTATCGAAAATCGTATTCGAGAGCTAATTATCGATAAACAAATTACCACCATATCAGGTAAAAAGTTATCTATAAATGCAGATACTATTTGTGTGCATGGTGATCATATTGACGCTCTTGAGTCAGTCAAAAAAGTCAGGACGTTCATCGAAAATCTATGAAGTTTTTCTTCCTTTCTGAAAATACCGCCATCATCTTGTTCGAACAAGCAATAAATACCGCCATTTTTCAGCAGGTGACTCAATGTACTAAAACCATCGAGGTTGACTTGTCCGAATATATTGTTGATCTTGTGCCTGCTTATGCATCGATTCATATTGTGTTTAATCTGACAAAAATATCGGCTGTTGACTTTGAGGCAGCAGTAAATAAAGTCGTTGATAACGCAAGCACTGAAGTTACCCGTGTTACCACCGAAAAAACTAACGTCATTCCCGTCTACTACGGCCCTGAAGTTGCGCTTGATATCGAACTTGTGGCGGCGTTTGCTGATTTATCGGTCGATGCGGTAATAGCGCTACATGCATCAGCTACCTATGATGTCTACGCGATTGGTTTTGCTCCGGGTTTTGCTTATCTGGGCAATGTTGATAGACGTATTGCCATGCCGCGTAAAGAATCACCACGACAAAAAGTGGTTAAGGGTAGTGTGGGCATTGCCGATCAGCAAACCGCAATTTATCCCGCAGACTCCCCCGGTGGCTGGCAAATCGTCGGCCGTACCCCAATGTCATTAATCGACTATAACGATGCGAAGCTAACCAGATTTGACACCGGTGATAAAGTAAAATTTACTGCGATCAGTCGCAAGGATTTTATTAAGATGGGCGGGGTTTTATAGTGTCACTAGACATTATAAGCTCAAGTTTTTTAGCCTTGGTGCAAGATTTTGGTCGCTTTGGTTTGCAAAAATATGGCGTCACCAACGGTGGCCCGGTGGACGAGCATGCCTACTTATGGGCAAATTACCTGCTGCGAAATAATTATAAAGCAGCTCAGCTAGAAATAAGTATGGGTGCCTTTTCTGCCCGATTCACCAAACAAACAATGATAGCTGTCTGTGGTGCCGACTTATCGATAACACTCAATGATCAACCATTAACCTTGTGGAAGTCTCATGTCGTCTATCCAGATGACGTGATTAAATTCGTCTCGCCCAAAACTGGCCTGCGTAGTTATCTCGCTATAGCCGGTGGCTTTCAAGTAGCCTCACAATTAACTAGCTGCGCAACTGTCATGCGAGAAGGTTTGGGGGGCTTGTATAAAGATGGCCGTAAACTTGCCAGTGGAGATAAAGTCTCATATAAGGCATCGAGGCAAGAGCTGAGCCACTCCGTGCCAATAAGGTTTATTCCATCGTATGAGAAAAAAATCAGCTTGCGGTTTATCCCTAATATGTCCGCTAATGGCTGCGACGCTGACAGTGTTAGACAATTTACTGAGCAGACATTTAAGGTAACCCCTCAAATGGATCGTATGGGCTATAAACTCTCAGGTAACCCCATTAAAACTTCAAGTGTGGGTATTATTTCGCAAGGCATCTCGATGGGGACGATCCAGTTGCCAAAAGACGGACAGCCTATTGTACTGATGAGAGATCGACAAACGATGGGTGGCTATCCGCAAATAGGTTGCGTGGCTTATCTAGATATCGCCTTACTGGCTCAAAGTATGCCTGGAACAGAAATAAACTTTATTGCAGCGAGCGTAAAAGCCTTAGAGCCTGAACTTGTTGCCTATAAAAAGTTTTTTCACCTCGATAATTGACGAAGCTGCTCGGTGATATCGAAAAAACTCCTAATAAAGACAACATCCGCAGAGCTGTTTAGCCGGATGTTATTCTGTGTAGATTCCAAGCACATAATCTATCGCAATTAGCTCATTTATACACTTTGACTCGATGGCAGTGAGTGCCCCCAGATTTGGATGCTTGAACTATGAGCGCGCGCTTGTTTTAAAATAATTTATATGATGACGGCTGTTTTGGCTGCCGGTCGCTCAGTCTTGAATCGCTAGCGGACATTGTGATCGGCACGTGCCCTAAGGTGGGTTAAAACTTAACGAGCAGATTTTAACCCTTAAGTACTAGCTGTTTATTTTTCGACAAATGCACGTTCGATAACGTATTCTGCTTGTTGGCCGTGCCTAAAGTCACTGAAACCCGCATCGTCTAATATTTTACAGGTATCCTTGAGCATGCCTGGACTTCCACAAATCATGAAACGATCATCATTCAGGTTTGGTTTTGGTAAGCCAATATCACTAAACAATTTACCCGTCACTATCAAGTCGGTAATACGACCATTGTTGACATATTTTTCACGGGTGACCGTTGGATAATAAATTAACTTTTCTCTAACTAGGTCGCCAAAATACTCGTTGTTAGGCAGCTCTTGGGTGATATACTCGTGATAGGCTAATTCGGATATTGTGCGCACACCGTGGGTCAGTATCACCTTGTCAAAACGTTCATATATTTCGGGGTCACGAATGATGCTCATAAAGGGCGCGAGGCCAGTTCCGGTACTAATTAGATACAAGTGTTTGCCAGGTAGTAGATGGTCGACCACTAGCGTTCCTGTTGGTTTGGTGCTCAATAAGACTTTATCGCCGATGCTAATCTTCTGTAAATGTGAGGTTAGCGGGCCGTTGGCGACTTTAATACTAAAAAATTCTAATTCTTCTTCATAATTTGCACTAGCAATACTGTAGGCGCGGGTGAGTGGCTTGTTATCAAGCTCCAAGCCGAGCATTACAAAATGACCATTTTCAAATTTGAAGCTATTGCCACGAGTGGTTTTAAAACTAAATAGAGACTCATTCCAATGGTGGACGTCGGTGACTGTTTCTTCAATTAATGCTGCCATAATATAGTTCGCTGTTGAGTCTGTAAAATTTTGTTGATGGTAAAGCTATTACCATCATTACTGAAATATTTTAATCGCATAACCTTATTACCCAATGCTAAGAATTTGAAAGGCTGTTAATTTAGCAAGGTATCCACAAATTGGTTCAAGACTTCTTGAGAAAGGTCATCATGTCGCCAAAATATATTCGAATTTAACAGCCAAACAGACTTAGATTATTCGTAATCAACGTCGCTGATTAGATGTCAAAAAATTTAAAAGCGCAGCGAGGACAGCCGTATGCTTGACTATAAAAAATTTGCCGATTTTTCACCAACAGACTACGCCGATGGCTTAAGGCGTGACCGCTTTATGGATCACACTATTGGTGCACTCTGGCCTAATATGACCCGTATCTCGGGGTCTGCTTACACGGTTGAAGTGCCGGCTGGCGATAGTTTGATGATGCATGCCGCCATATATGATGCTCCCGCAGGTGCAATTATAGTGGTTCAAACTAACGGTTCAGATGTTGCTGTTGCCGGTGGTAATGTCTGCGCCATTGCTCAAAAGCATGGGGTTTTAGGTTTTATTATTGATGGATTAATTCGCGACATTGTCGAGATCCGTGAACTCCAATTTCCCGTCTATGCAAAAGGCATTATTCCTAAGCCAAGTGACAAAAAGTACGTTGGCCCTGTCAATCCAACGGTAGTCTGCGGTGGTGTCGTGATCAATACCGGTGATGTGATTGTGGCCGACGAGGAGGGCATTGCAGTTATACCCTTGCTTGAGGCGGAACAGCTATACATCATCGCAAGGCATCGCGCCAAAGCTGATTTGGAGACAAATCTCAACGAGTGGGAGGCGACACACCACGCTAAAGTTAGGCAACTATTGCTGAAATGATTGAACAGACTTCTATATTGCGTTGCAGCTGCATCCGGTATCAATCATTTAAAATGGTTTCAGAAATGTCTTCTCAGCGATCTTGCAAATAGTTTTTTAAGCAGGTGTCACGGTCACCACGTTTTAAGCTTGTCGACATAAAGTACGTCCATTGTTAGACCTAACGCCTCAGAATAACCTCAGTTGCCTGCAAAAAATTACCTTTTTACTAGTCAGTGTTATTCGTCTGCGCGAGAGCCTAATGTCGCGCTGTGCATTCCCGACTAATATTGATACTCGTTGAGTGCCAGTGATAATGTCTTTGCAAAACTTTACAATCATTTTTATAGGCAGCGGCACCACTCCGAAGCTATAGCGCTATTGTGGTGATGCCCAAGGTCTGTGTCGAGAACTGCGTTACCATCGGAGGTGTAACCTTAGACATCAATGTCGCCTGTGTTTTATCGCGCTTTGAAATGACCTGTTGCGAGTTTGTCTCCAGTGTTAGTTAGATCGTGATGTTGATCGTTTATGCTTTAGCTGCAAGCTGGGCCATATGAACATATTGATATTGTAAGTGACGCTGGAGGCCGCAGTTACTTTAACGATAAACTAAGCAGTTAGCTTCTGTGAGATGCTAGAATTTAATCTTCTCCGTGAACTGTTTAACAATATCAAACAAGAGCTCGAGCAAGCTCGTGAGCAGGTACTGAAGATCCGACTGATCAGTTGGCGCCTCCCAATGAGTTGTTGACGCTTGTTAGTTTGTCGTCTTAGACCTATCGTTTTAAGCGTGTTCCTTTAAGCTATGGGCTGTATTGATTAATAGGTTGTTTTGAAGCGCATGTATAAACCTCTCGATTGAACAGAAGATGAAAACAGTTGATTTGACAATAAATCGTCCATTCCAAAAGTGATACTGTTTGCACAATATTTTATACCTTACATTCTGCAGGCACCATTTACCCGGGTTAATGGTACTTGACCTATCAGGTTAACACTTTAAAATAGTTCACCTTTTTCTTTTGCCAGAAGACGTATGTCCGACTCGACCGACTTGTTTCAATCTCAATTTCAGCAAGCTTTAATGCAGCCTGCAATGGACTTTTATAGCCCGCTTGCCGATGTCTACGATGAGGCCCTATTACCCACTGGAGCTGCTCGCGAGCACTGGGGGCCTACGTTAACTAGCTTAAAAGGTTTAGGCCGTGATAATTTAGCAGCTCGTGAGTCAAAAACTCAGCGTATTCTTCGCGATGACGGTGCGACCTATAAATCTTATACTGACCGCGAACGTACTTGGAACCTCGATACTGTTCCATTAATCATTGATAGTGACAGGTGGGGGCTTATAGAAGCCGGTATTTCCCAGCGTAGCGAGCTGTTCAATCGACTGTTCAACGATATTTATGGTCCTCAAGAGTTAATCCGCCAAGGTATTATTCCACCTGAAGTTGTTTTTTCACACCCGGGCTTTTTACGTCCCTGCTTCGGCATTAAGCAACCAGCAGAGCATGCCTTGATTCTGCACGGCGTCGATCTAGTCAGAACCTCTGAGGATAATATTTGTGTGATAGCCGATAGAACACAAGCGCCGTCAGGTGCTGGTTATGCGTTAGAAAATCGCACTGTGATGTCACGCGTATTTCCCGATCTTTTTCGTCAAAGTCAGGTGCAGCGTTTAGCTACGTTTTTTCAGACGCTTCGAGTAAAACTCAATAATTTATCCCCCGATGACCATCTTCCTAATATCGTTGTACTGACTCCTGGTAGCAGCAGTGAATCGTACTTTGAGCATGCTTATTTGGCTAATTATTTGGGTTATTCGTTAGTTCAAGGCCGTGATCTCACGGTTCGTAACGGCTATGTTTGGATGAAGTCTCTTAGTGGCTTATCGCGCGTTGATGTAATTTTGAGACGCGTCGATGATTTTTATTGCGATCCTGCCGAGTTGAAAAGTGACTCATACCTCGGCGTCCCGGGCCTTTTAGAAGTGATTCGCGGCGGCAAGATCGTACTCGCCAATCCCTTGGGAAGTGGTATTTTAGAAAGTCCACTTTTTCTCAAGTATTTGCCGGTCATTAGTCAAGCACTGCTGGGTGAGCAGTTATTGCTGCCGAGTGTAAAAACTTGGTGGGCTAATGATCCCGTTGATCGAGATTATATGTTGACTAATTTATCGTCGTTGCTTATAAAGCTCGTCTATCAAAAAAAAGGCCAAAAAAATATTTTAGGATCGCAGTTGTCAGCAGCTCAACTCATTGAACTGCGCGAAAAAATACGTCAAACGCCCTTAAAATACGTCGCCCAAGCAGTGATTGCTCCCTCTCATGTGCCTACTTGGCAACAGCATAAGTTTTCGCCTAAACCCGTCATCTTCACCAGCTTTTGTGTTGCCGGCGACAAAGCTTATAGTGTCATGCCGGGTGGGTTGACGCGAGTCGATCAAACAGTGGAATACCCGCTAGCCTCTAATGGAGAGTTGGCGCTCAGTAAAGATACCTGGGTATTGAGTAAAGACTCTGTCAGACATCTCAGCCTTCGGTCTGATAAATTAAAGCACGAATCTATGGCTGACGATCAAGAGCAGAATTTGTCGAGCCGTATTGTTGAGAATATGTTTTGGCTGGGGCGTTATGCGATTCGTGCAGAGTATGCCCTTAGATTACTTCGTACCATTTTTTTACAGCTCAATAATGCCGATCAGCTATCTGAAAAAAGTTACCAAATTATTTTGTTAACAGTGACTGAGGTAACAGAGACGTTTCCTGGATTTACTACGAACGACAAAGACAGCAACATAGAAACAGCATTATTTAAAAACCCAGAAGCAGAGTTGATGTCAGTTATCACCGATAGGCAACGCAGAGGTAGTGTCGTCGCTAATCTAAATGAAATGCTTAATTGTGCCGAGGAAGTTAAAAGTTTCTTGTCGGCAGATACACAACGTGTGGTTAACGATATTCGCGATAATGTAAATGCCCTTGAGCAGACTATTAAAGCCGATTTTGGGTCTGCTCCAGAAGAAGCTCTCGATCCACTAGTCACTAGTCTGTTGGCTCTGTCGGGTTTGGTTAACGAGAGTATGATTCGAGGTTATGGTTGGCGTTTTATTGAAATTGGTCGAGACTTAGAGCGCGCTTATCAAACGACAAAGCTAGTTAATTCACTGATGTCCCCGGTGCTAACTGAGTACGATGAGGATGCCGCATTAGAGACGGTATTATTAACGTTAGAAACCCTGGTGACCTACCGTAGACGTTACCGAGACCGCAGTGGCGTTGTTAATGGCCTGGAGTTGACCTTGCTCGATGAGACTAACCCACGGTCACTCAATAGCCTATTACAGTCCCTAAAGGCGCACGTCGATGTGTTGCCGAGTCGTCAACTCGGACACCTTATGTCCGTAGAAAAGCGACTTAGCCTTGAGCTTCTCACTAAAGTCCAGCTAGCTACACCTGTTGTTCTGGGCAAAGTAATTAAGGGTGTTGAACGTCGGCAGAATCTGTTTAAACTAATGAAAAAATCCCAACATTTATTAAATCAGCTAGCGATCGTGTTGAGTGATACCTATTTTGACCACACGGAAATACAGCACCAAGTGATGGCCGCTTCATGGGAAGATGAGTTATGAAATACCGAGTGCGCCATCTCACCGAATACAGCTACGATAGTAAAGTTAATAGTTGCTATAATCGTGCCCACATATTACCCAGAGACACACTGGTGCAGAGTGTTGACACACCGCGAGTGTTGATTCTGCCGACACCCACATCGGGTAGCAGACGCACTGATTATTTCGGTAACCGTGTGTATCACTTTTCTATTCAAGAGCCCCACACCAGCCTTACGATTGACGTGTCGACTAATATTACAGTTAAGCCTTTAGGCAATAATCATGGAAGTCAGTTTGACTATGGCAATACCTGTGAGCAGGTGCTGCAGGCATTGAATTGCAAGATGCCGTCAATCGAGACAATTTATGCCCGTGAATTTTTATTGAATTCACCGATGGTCAGAATGAGTCAGCAGCTTCAATATTTTGCCCAGAGCTGTTTTAACCCTCAAAAACCTTTTTTAACTGCGGTTATGGATTTAACGCACAAGATATTTACTGATTTTGATTTTGACGCTACGGTTACTAGTATTTCGACTCCTGTGGACGAAGTTTTGGCCCATAAACATGGAGTCTGCCAAGATTTCGCGCATCTGGCTATTGGCTGCCTGCGTTCATTAGGTTATGCCGCACGTTATATTAGTGGCTACTTAGAGACGCTCCCGCCCCCTGGTCAGCAACGACTGGTCGGCGCCGATGCATCGCACGCTTGGTTTTCTGTATATTCTCCGGGCGAGGGCTGGTTTGAATTTGATCCCACAAACGATTCAGTCCCAACTTTTCAGCATATTGTGACTGCCTGGGGACGAGATTATGCCGATGTGAGTCCTTTGCGCGGTGTTGTTTTTGGCGGCGGCCGTCATCAAAAACTCATTGTTTCAGTCGATGTTGCAAGGCTCGCACGACAAGAGGAAGCCTAGCTTATATATCTGTATTTACATATCTAGGCTTGAATTACATTGATGCTTAAGACAGCTCAAGTTTTAATAGTTTGTGCCGATATAATACTTAACTTTATATATTGGTTTGATTATGCCTCTGTCATTATTGCCGCCTTTGCCTGCCTCGAGCTATGCCCCTACTTTGGGTCGTCTAAGTCATGGGGAGGCCAGTAATCAAGCCCACACACCCTCGACTGTTAACCGTCAGGCCGTTGGTCCGTCGATAAGTGCCGAGGCATCGATAGCTGCAGCTAAGCCGGCTGTGCCGAGCTTGACATCCTCACCCTTATCTTCGGCACTACCAAAGTCGGTATCGACACCTCAGGCTCGACAGGTCTCATTATTATCGAGTGCGTCCTATACGGTTTCACTCAATAGTAACACTGTCTCGCATTGCTATAGCAATACTAGCGAGCGTAGCGCGCAGTTGACCGGTGCCAGCAGCTTTAACACTCCCAGCAGGTCAAATACGCTAAGTCTATCCATTGACAAGGTTGCAAAAGTTGAGACTCCAAAGGCCTTGTTAGAAGGCTCGAGTACTATTCTTAAATTTATTGAGCGCAGGTTAGCCGGCGAGCGAGCCGCAGGTGCCAGCAGTGAACACTTGCAAGCATTATTAGGGCAGGGACTCAGTGGTTTTGAGCGGGGCTTCTCTGAGGCGGAGGTGATTTTAGGTAACGCTAGTGAATCTATATCTGGCGCAATTAAGCAGTTATATGGTGAGGTGATGGATGGCTTTGAGGCGATGACAAAAGAATATGTCGTCAACGCCGATTCCAATCTAGCTGCCGTCGCCAATTTAGCTGTCGTAAATAATTTGCTGGCCGCCACTAAAACCGTAGTAGCCGATTCTAAAATAGTGACATTTTAGAGGGCTCAGTAAATCTTAAGCTAGCCCCATATACCTTAGCCAACCCAAGTAATACCGATAGTTCTGGTACTCATGGTTTGAGTTCGCCGGGCAATATTATCAATAGTATTGATTTTGCTGCGCCTTCGCCCGCGCAAGTGGGCAAACGAATCTGTTCAATTTAGGCATGGTGGTCGCGTGCAGCATTGACTACTGTAAACTCAACAGCCTAAGTTTTGAATTGTTCGCCTTAAATGTTGATGAGGTGTCAACA
>JBLIME010000042.1:0-15038 GCA_047638515.1 Pseudohongiellaceae bacterium | reverse complement strand
CGTTCGGCAACGGCCATATACCCATAAACGTTGCGGTATCCCCAGAATATCGAACTTCTGAATCGTAAGACTCAGAACCCAACATCACATCGGCTATATCTTTAAGACGGATAACTGCGCCAGCCTCAGAGCGCAGGATGAGTTGCTTAAACTCATCGACTCCGTTGAGATCTGTGTTAGCCGACAAATTAACCTTAATTAAAGAACCTTTTGTTGTGCCTAAAGCCGAGAGAAAATTATTTGCACTCAATGCATCCCTCACTTGCAGTGGGGTGACATTGTGAGCCGCCATTTTTTCGGGTTTTAGCCAGATCCGCATGGCAAACTTACGTGCGCCTAAGACATCAGCACGTTGAACACCCTCAAGTGCCGACAATCTTGGCTGGACTACACGCACTAAAAAATCAGTAATTTGATTATTATCTAAAATAATAGAGTTAAAACTTAGGTAGGCAGAAGCAAACTGACTATCGGCAGACTCTACGTTTAAAATCGGTACTTCTGCCTCAGCGGGCAGATCGTTACGAACCTTGTTAACTTTAGTGTTAATGTCAGACAGCGCTTTAATGGGATCATAATTTAATTCTAGGCGTGCAGTAATTGTCGATAAACCAAGCTGACTAGAAGATTGAATGTAGTCGATACCCTCAGCAGCGCTGATTGCTTGCTCTATAGGGGTTGTTATAAATCCGCGAACTAATTCAGCGCTCGCGCCAATATAAGTTGTATTGATGGTGATGACAGCGTTGTCGCTTCGGGGGTACTGGCGCACCGACAGTGAGTTAATCGATTGTAACCCGGCAATAACAATTATAAAGCTGACAACCAATGATAAAACGGGTCTGTAAACAAAAATATCTGTGAAGCTTTTCAATGGCTGTATCTCAAAAAAGTAATGTCTAAAAAATTAGTGTTGCAGCGAAGTATTTAGAAAAAAGTATCTAGACACATTATGTAAAAAAGGGTGGCATTTAAATCACAATGCTGACCCAAGGTCTATGCAGGTGCAATAGAAACTAGGGATCCATGCATACTGCGCGCACTACTCATCGCGAACATCGGGAGAGATGCTAAAGTTAGGCACAACCGCGTTATTAATAACAACACTGCCGCCATTACTCAACTTAAATACACCCGTACTGGCAATCGTATCAGTTTCGTTTAAACCCTTATCAACTGCCACAAAGTCGCCCCTAGATTCACCCAACTTTACAAACTGCTGTCTCACCATCAAGCGCTCGGGTTGGATCGTTTGATTAGTTTCTGGATTACGTGCGGGCTCAATTACAAAAACAGAGTCACCAAAGGTCGCATATTGAACAGCGGTTACGGGAATATATAAGACTGTTTTGTTATTTGGTAAGATCACATCAATCGTGGCAAACATACCGGGTAGTAGTTCTTTACCAGGGTTATCCATGATTGCCTGTAGGCGCACACTTCGAGTTGCCACCTCAATTTCTGGATCTATTGCGTTAATCAAACCAATAAATTCTTTTTCAGGTACAGCATCTGACTCTAAACGAATCGATAAGCCGACCGCTACTTTTGAATTAAACTGTTGTGGTAATGAAAAGTTTACATACATTTTATCAATCGCTTGAAGCGAGACAACAGAGTCACCGGTGTTGATGAACTGCCCTAGATTAACCAAGCGAATACCTAGACGCCCAGCAAATGGTGCGCGGATACTTTTTTTCTCGATGGCAGCTTTGGTATTATCAACATTAGCGACGGAGGAATCATACGTACTTTTTGAATTGTCCAATTCAGATTTTGAGGCAACTTTCTGATTATAAAGTTTAGTAATGCGCTCGAGGGTACTTTTAGCTAAGGCCGCAGTAGCTTGATTGGATCTTAATCTTGCTTGTTCTTCCGAAGTATCTTGTTGAATTAACAGGTCCCCTGCCTCGACTTCGCTGCCCGCCTCGAATAGCACATTCGAGATACGTCCAGAAATATCGGCAGTAATAATCAAGCCTTTAGTCGCCTCTAACGAGCCAATGGATGATAATGTTTGCTCCCACAATGTTTTTTGCACATCAAAAGAAGTCGTTGTCGTTGCTGGTGGCGTAAAATTTTTGCCGCCACTGATTAGCGTCACTATCTGCTCATACTTAATGTACGCCAGTGCTCCAATGACAACACAAAGGCCAACGACGACCCACAAGAAAGTTTTTTTCATAGATAACACTTCGTAATATTAGAGGGAATAATAATGGATGGATGATGTAATGAGATATCAATACAGGCGCAATAACGATTTCTTTAACTCTAAATCAGAGTTACAAACTTATAAAGTATTCATATTTTACATAAGATCATTTTCTACGTCTATCAGTTAACTAACACTTTTAGCCGACCAGTCGACCAATTTAACGCCAACCTGATTTAAACTATTCTACAAACCTGCTAATAGATGATCCAATTTATCCTAAAAGGTCAATGAACTCGCAACTCGCCACTCCTTGATCTGTGACTCACTCAAAGACTCAAATTTTAGACATGTTGATGTTAACTATGTGTGTTGGAGAAATGGCTAACAGTATCATTATGAACAAGTTCTTAGTTAAGGAAGATCTTTTTATCGGTGTTAACAGAGGTAGCTAGACAATCTGAAGACGATCGAATATTTGCGACTTTTTAGTGTCTGAGTCTTGTGTAAGGCAGTAACAATTACAATGCTCGCCTTAATTAGGCTATTTAACGCACAGAAACGTAAATAATGAGATACTCTAATGTCATTGATTGATTAAAATGTATGATGGTCCACTATCATTTCATGCACATTGAAAAACAAGCTTGAATATTCGACGTTTAATAAATATCTAACCAAGAAGGAGCATCCAGCGCTGTGAATTTTATGAAAACTCTTAGACTATTTCGTTTTAGTGTTATTGCAATACTGATTGTATCTGCAGCAGCTTTTACCTACGCGATTCAAAAAGAGCCCGAGGGGCTAGCTCAGAGCAGTAGCAAAAACTCTACTCTTACCAGAGAAATTTTGAAGATTTTAGACGAGCGGCATTTTTTAACCTTAGCGCTAGATGATGCACTCTCTTCAAAATTACTCGATAACTATATCGATAGGTTAGATCCTAACAAAGCATTTTTTTATCAAGCCGATATCAGCGAGTTTGATCAGTATCGAGAGGTTCTTGATGATCAGCTTAAGAAGGGTGACGATAGCGCAGGCTTTTATATTTATGACCGTTTTCGACAGCGTATTGAAGATCGCCTGGAAAAAGTAATTGCGTTATTGCAAAATGATCAAATCGTCTTTGACTACAGCAAAGATGAATCACTGAATACTGAGACTGATAATAATGTCTGGCCAACATCATCCAACGATGGAGATCTGTATTGGCGTAAACGTATCAAATCTTTCTTACTTTCACAAAAGCTATCTCGTGACTCACCTGAGAAATCTAGGCAGCAATTAGAAAAACGCTACATCAATCAGTTGGCGCGTGTTCAAAAAAATTCAGATAATGAAATTTATGAGATTTATATCAACTCATTGACTGAGCTTTACGACCCACACACCAGTTATCTAGCACCTCGCACCTCTGAAAATTTTAATATTAACATGTCCTTATCACTCGAGGGCATTGGTGCTGTTCTTCAAACTGAAGACGAACACACGAAGGTCGTGCGCGTGGTGACAGGTGGTCCCGCTCAAAAGCAAGGCGAATTAAAGGCCGCGGATAAAATCACTGCGGTAGCACAAGGCGATAATGGTGAACTCGTCGATGTGATTGGTTGGCGCCTCGATGAGGTCGTACAGTTAATTCGTGGTCCTAAAGACAGCATCGTGCGGCTGCAAGTCAGCCCGACATCTGACTCACCACAAAAGGGTACAAAATACATAAGAATCAAACGCGACAAGGTAAAGCTTGAAGATCAAGCGGCACAGAAAGCAGTTTTTACTGTAGACCGAGATGGCGCACCCTATAAAGTCGGTGTGATTAACATCCCTGCTTTCTATCTCGATTTTGAAGCCTACAGAAATCGTGACCCCGATTTCAAAAGCACCACCCGCGACGTGTTAAAACTATTGGGAGAGCTTGAGAAAGAAGACGTTGACGGTGTTGTTATCGACTTGCGCAACAATGGCGGCGGCTCGTTACAAGAAGCCACCACCTTAACTGATCTTTTCATCGATAAGGGGCCAGTGGTCCAAATTGGCAATGGTGACGACAACAATACCACCACCGAATCGAGATTTAATGCGCATTATCGCGGGCCACTGGTGGTAATGATCAACCGACTTAGCGCTTCGGCGTCAGAAATATTTGCAGGGGCAATACAAGATTATCAACGCGGGTTGATTGTCGGCTCTCAATCTTTTGGAAAAGGGACCGTACAAAGTTTGACACCACTGAAAGCTCCTGGGGATTTAAAAATAACTGAATCTAAGTTTTATCGTGTTACAGGTGATAGTACTCAACATCGCGGTGTAATACCCGACGTTAATTTTCCAGAGTTATTAGATACTGAGATTATCGGCGAAAGCAGCTACGACACGGCATTGGTTTGGAGTAAGACAAAAGCGGTTGCCTATTCTCAATATCTACCTATTGCCAGCACTGTTGAAGCACTAAGATCAAGGCATGAAATGAGAATCGACGCAGATCCCGATTTTATTTATTTAACGGAACAAAAAAGGTTACTTGATGGCCTTACCGATAAGAAAACTATTTCTTTAAACGAATCAGTTCGATTAAAAGAAAAAAATAGCTTCGAACAGGCTACATTGATTCTCGAAAATAATCGTCGATCAAAAAAGAATTTACCTGTGTTTCCTACTTATGCCGCACTTAATGCTGACAACGAACTTAAAAATATAGAGCGTTCAGCAAAAGCAGGGACAACTGTTATTGACGTTAACGATGACGCAATGCTGAAAGAAGCTGGCTATATACTCAAAGATTTTTCCGAGTTATTATCCATTTCAGTAAAGGACAAGGTCGCCCGCTCTCAACCATAATGTTGCTGACCCATTGATTAAGCGTATACATTAATCAATGGGTGATATTCTTGAAATCTTTTAATCACAAATCACAGACTCTTAATTATGCTTTCTGTTATCTCGTTTAACACCAACAGTATTCGCCAACGAATTCATCAACTCAGTGTTCTCATTGAAAAATACAACCCCGATTTCATTGGTATTCAAGAAACCAAAGTGACCGATGAAGATTTCCCTGTCGATGTTATTAATGAATTGGGTTACCACGTACATTTTCATGGGCAAAAAACACACTATGGTGTAGCTCTCCTTTCAAAGCATGAATTTATTAGTGTTGAGAAAGGTTTCCCCCACGACACTGAAGACTCACAGAAGCGCATTATTAGCGGTCGCTTCGTATCGCCTTTTGGTGGAGAGATAACCGTAATTAATGGCTATTTTCCTCAGGGTGAAAGTAACGACCATCCAACCAAGTACCCAAACAAAAAAAACTTTTATGCTGACTTAACCCAATCATTACATGACAACTACTCTCCCGACGATCAGATTATTGTTATGGGCGACATCAATGTGTCAACGACGGATGATGACATAGGCATTGGTGAAGACAACCGTAAACGTTGGTTGAAGACAGGAAAATGTAGTTTTTTACCTGAAGAACGCGAGTGGCTAGCAACATTAAAAGCCTGGGGTTTGGCAGATACCTTTCGAAAACACTACCCCGATGTCAATGACATGTATAGCTGGTTTGACTACCGCAGTCGCGGTTTTGATCGCGAGCCGAAGCGTGGCTTACGTATCGATGCCATTCTTGCGACGTCGTCACTCTATCAAAAATCGCAAGATGCCGGCATCGACTATGATGTTCGCGCGATGGAAAAGCCCTCGGATCATGCACCTATTTGGACGCGTTTCGAGTAAACATTGACACCGGCGCTCACCCCGCCTTTATACAAATTTATAGACCTCGCCTTCTTTCAATTTATACTGTCAATAGTTTATGAGTAGCGCTACTGGACTTGTAAAAGAAGGCCGCCAACACAGCCAACACCTATATCCAGTCTATCCCCACCACGAGAAAGAGTAGCGCCAAACTAGGCAACATCAGCAAACTTAGTGCTCACAAAATTATCCACATTAAAATGTCAGCAACATATAAACCACGACACAAGGTGGATATGCTGACACTATTGAGGCTCGTCAAATGATAAGCGATTAAGCAGCGCCACATCGCCAAGGCATCAAAGATTTCTGCTTTATGATTATCGACTGCTAGATAAGAACTTCTGCTTAATCTACTAACGGTTAACTTATTAGTGGCAATAAAAGCGATAATGGTGATTAAAAAGTGGCGAGGGTAAATCAATCAATCACCTGTTATTGATACTTACATCTACTGAACATATGTATCGACAAGGTATCGGCGTATCGCCGCGATATGTCCATAGTTTATGCCCCTTATTGGGTCTACCGTGAGAATCAATGACAATGACAAAGTCACTGTCATCTATTTTTTCTGCATTTGTAAAATAATTAAATATATAGCCACAGTTGAGTGAGAAGCTCATTTATACCGGTTACTTTAGTATTAACGAGGAACAGGGACACTCGATCACTCCAACAAATGACGGCAATGGTGTTTGGGTTCGTGCTAGGATTATTGATTGATTTCTGCACGCATACCCCACAGCCTGAGATACTCTGCCGATTCCTGCATTATTTCTACAAGGATTTATTTAAATGATCAATACTCTTCATACCAATGAGATACGTTCGCGCTTCTCTAATGCGATGTCGGCAATGTATCGACAAGAAGTACCACTCTACAGCGATCTGATCGATCTGGTGGTTAAAGTCAACAAGCAAGTATTAGATGCTAAGCCTCAGCTAAAACAACAGCTTGCCGCTGCTAACGAGTTAAATCGTCTCGATGAAGAAAGACATGGAGCTATTCGTATAGGCACCGGGTGTGAACTGAACAATATACGCCGCTTATTTGCGGTCATGGGTATGTATCCCGTTGGGTATTATGACCTTTCAGTCGCCGGACTACCCGTGCACTCTACC
Source organism: Pseudohongiellaceae bacterium (assembly GCA_047638515.1). GTDB lineage: Bacteria > Pseudomonadota > Gammaproteobacteria > Pseudomonadales > Cellvibrionaceae > CANLBN01. The sequence goes on along the minus strand of JBLIME010000042.1, from coordinate 7,999 downwards.
GCCTTCCGACCAATAGACAAGGCGTCACTTGCACACAGCCCTTTTCGTGTCTTTACGTCTTTATTGAGATTAGAGTTACTGGAAGACCGCGAGCTTGCAGAAGAAGCTGGGCGACTATTAGCCAAGCGTCAAATAATAACTGTCCGAGCACTAGAACTGATCGAAATAGCGGAGTTAAGTGACGGCTTGAATGAAGCCCAAGCTAAAGAATTTATAAGCGAGGCACTTGAAACTTTTAGGTGGCACTCAAGAGCAACTGTCAACGATCATACTTATCAACGACTTAAAAGTGCACACGGCCTCATTGCAGATGTGGTTAGTTTTCAAGGTCCGCATATCAACCATCTGACTCCACGTACACTTGACATCGATTTAGCTCAGCAAGCAATGATTGATCAAGGTTTGGTGGTTAAAACCACTATCGAGGGACCACCCTGTCGTCAAATACCCATTTTACTGAGACAAACATCCTTTAAAGCCTTGGCAGAAAAAATTACCTTCTTGGGTGATGTTGACGCGATGCACACAGCTCGCTTCGGTGAGATTGAGCAGCGGGGTGCGGCGCTGACAAAAAAAGGCAGGCAGCTTTACGACCAGCTACTCAACAGTATTAATCAAGACAATAAAGAAAAGAATCCCCCTCAATACAATCTTGATCTAGCCAAGGTATTCGACCAGTTCCCTAGCGAAATACGCGAGTTACATGATGAGAAGCTTGTTTTCTTTAAGTATCACGCTGATTTGAAAGCCTTAACCACTAAAACCAATCAAACTGTAGAAGATCTCATTGACATCGGCGTTTTAATCTTAACTGTCCAGGTATATGAAGATTTTTTACCCGTATCCGCAGCCGGTATTTTTCAATCAAATCTAAACAGTCATTCACAATCGAGCTATACACAACAATCGAATCAACACTTATTTGAAGAGCATTTGGGAACGCAAGTTATTGACGAGATGGCCTTGTACAAAGAGATAGAAGTGAGCAGCTTAAAAGATGCACTATTTGTTATAAAGTCTGCAAAGCCATTGTGATGGATAGTACTCATCAGTAAATAACACCAACAATAAATTTTGCGGCCGATCGTAAAGTCCTAGCGCTAACGGCTTGAGTCGACTCGACTTAGAATCGATTGCACCTAGTAATCGTTATCGTCATCGATTTTTTTGTCAACATCCGTGGCTTTTTTCTGGACTGTTTTATGCGCGACTGTGACCTTCGTTATCACTGCTGTTTTTATTGTGCCCGATTGCTCGTCACTACTAGTTATTATCTTTTCAAAAACGTGACTCGTTTTATGACAATTAGGCTCGAGTTGCGCAATAGAACAAGAAGAATTGTTTGATTCAACAATGACGCAGGGTTTAACGCGCACTTTACACTTAGCTCACTCAGATTTTTTTTGAACTTTAATGCATTTTAGGAAGACATCAAATTCTTCAGCTTTTTTGCTCATGTGAGGTAGATCTCTTAAGGACTCTAGCATTAATTCCATGGCAGTTATCATCTGGTTGAAATCAGGCGAGGCGCGATACAGCCCATTCAGCAGGCGAACCGCAGACAGCGAATCGCCGTTAGCTCGGCACTCTTGAGCTAGCAGCAATTTAACTTCTGGGTACTTGGGTATAAATTGGGGATGTATCTCGAGTATTTTTTTGTAGACGAGAGAAAGTTGCTGCCTGCCTTGATTGTCTATGAGGCACTTAATATAAATAGGTAAAAATGCATCGATATCGGAGAGATTTTTGGTGGCCAATAAAAGTTCGAAGCACTTGTCATGAAGTTTTTTATTGTTGCCGTGCTTTTTTAAACTCTCTTGAAAGATCATAAGAGCTTCGTTGTAGTAGCCCTCTTTGACATGTATCTCTATATTTGCAAGAGACCGTTCAAGGACATTGCGTGTCGATTTAAATGACGCTTCCTCGCGGCGTGCGATAAAGCCTAACTGTCCTTGATACTGAAACAACATATAGCCCATTAAATGAAAAACGACAATTGTGTAGTAATTTGAAACCGTTATTTGCAGGCCTAGAGAAACATAAGAGGCCTCGTTGCTGATTAGTTCATTAATAAAGCTGACTGAACCTAACATAATTGAAATAATAGCCAGTAACAAACCATAAGGCAGACCTACAGCAGTTATAAGGTATAAAATTTTTAGGGGATTGACTGCGTCGATAACACTTTCGCTTAACGAAAAGTTAATGATAATAGCCGGGCAACAGCCTAGGGCCAAAACACCAAAGAAGGTGGCCATCGCCGACCCTAGCCAAAGTTGCACACCAATCGTACTCACGCCAATAATCAACAAAATTGCAATCAGTTTTAAGGCTAGAACAATCCCGCCTTCATAGGCAGAGGTAATATTGGGAGGAACAAGTGAACCTTTTGCGGTTTTTTCAAGGCAGCTAAAACAGTATTTCATAAAAATACCTAATAGAATTAAAAACCAAATAATTGTAAAGGGTAAAAACACAATAACTATGTTTAAAATAGCCATGCCAATAATAAACACAATAGTGTTGATTTTTAATGGGTAGCGAAAGATCTCTTGAAAGCGTCGCCAAAAGGGATGAGCACTGTACCTAGCGCCTAAGTTATCAACTTTGTTGCGACAAATAAAGCAGCTACTGCTGTCTCCCTTCGCGCCCTCGTCAACACAATCATCACACTGGCTAGTTTGGCAGTAGTCGCACTGGTAGGCAGCCGCAGTTAAGGGATGATACTGACAGTATTTCATGGTGTATTGCCTGCTAACAGCTGGTCTTTTAAAGCTGCATATTTTTGCTGTTGTGGAAAATCATCTATCGCACCAAAGGCATCAGCTAATTTTTTAGCAAGCACCGCTAATGCCGTGTCGTGATTAGTGTCATTACTGTGTTTAAACTTATCGTAAACCTGCTCAAACAGTAACGAAGCTTGCTTGGGGGATCGCGATTGTGCAAGACCAATGGCAATTTCTATCACTGAAACGGAATCTAAATCTTGAAGTATCGTCTCATTTTCTTGCCATATTTTTTCTAAACGACAAGCTTGCGGTTGACTAAGTTGCTTAGTCAACAGTAACGCGACTAGATTTTTTTTAAAGTTTTTTTTCTTGTCAATTTTCTCGACGTTATAGCGTATTAGCAGCAGCTCAAAATCAAAATCTAGATGGCTTTCTTGCTGTATACGTTCAAGTACTTTTTCAACGGCATCAAACTGATACCTATCTAAAAACTCATAAATTAGCGCTTTTTTTTCTTGTAGCGAATCTATATTTTGATCTTCGTCAATATAATCTTGATTAAAAAAATTAATTTTAAAGAAAACTTGATTAACCCAATAGGTTATAAACATCAGTATTGCACCTGCTATAAAGCCACCAATATGAGCTAAAAACGCAGTGTTTGATTGAGTGTCGCTGACTAGCTGGAATAATTCTTTGCCGATATAAAACAGTAAAATAAGCAATGCAGGGGCTTTGAAGTAACCTACAAATATAAAAAACCAATAAAAAAACTCAATTTTTTTCAGCCGAAACATAGCTAAATACATAGCCATAGTTCCAGATATAGCACCTGAAGCACCAACTAAAGGCACGACTACTGAGCTGTTATAAAAGGCGTAAAGTAGACCTCCAGCGATGCCTGACAACAGATAAAACAATAAAAAGCGCCAGTGACCGATAGCGGCCTCAAGAGCAAAACCACAGATGACGAGAAAAAACAAATTACCCAACATATGCATCACGCTTGCGTGTAAAAATTGATAACTAATTACAGAAAGTAAATTGATATCCGCTGAAATTAAGCCGTACGAAACAATAGTTGTCGATTGTATCGCATGGTTAATTTCCTCTCTAATAGAAAACCAGTTGCCAACATCGTTAGCTGCGAAAAATTCATATTGATCGTGACGCAAATAGCGATAAAAGTTTGAATCGAAAAGAATATGGCTAATAACCACATTGAATTCCTGCTGATCAAATTGTTTTTTTAAATATTCGAAGGTCGCTTTCTGGCCGCTATTAGTTAGGTAGGTTTTTAAAAAAGGCCACTCGACAACGAGATAATCTTGAGTTTTATATTCGATAATAGCTGAAGCGATGACTTTATTATCGTTAGCTTGTGGAATAAAGTAGACAAAAACATTGAGGATAACTAGCGTAATCAGTGCTATCGGCGCGTGCTTCCAGTCAAAGCGCTTTTCCGTTGGGATAATGATCATGAAATTAATGCTCTCGGTCTAAGTTAGCATGATTTAAATAGCGCGCTACTTGGCTTTGACCTAAATCACAAAATTATAATAGACTGAGTGAGGCAATATTGCTCCAACAAGACATAAACAAATTATCGATTAATCACGCTATAGGTGTCTCACTACGACTATCAGAGCACCATGGTGTTTGAGGTCAAAGTGAAAGCTAACTATGACATTTCTAAGAGCAAGAGGCTAGCGAGTAGTTTATAGGAGGTCTCTTTGTAGCGTCCTAGAGTGTAACTCAGCTTTAGATTCTACCGCATCCACAAGTTTGATGGTGGCTAACACTCAAATCCAATGGGGGGATGAACACTTATAGGCATAATTGAAATAACGAATACAATGGCTAACTGTAAACGACACATGTTGACCAACTATCTTCTTCAATAGGCACCACTAAAATGTATTTGGTTTAATACGCCAGTATCCACCAAAAATAGAGAAGATAGCCAACTTAACACAGGGGACGTGCGATAACATCGCCACAAAACTAAACAAACGTCCAAGAAAAAGAGACGATTATAAAACTTTAGAAAAAATGTATTCTGGAATTTAATTACTTTTATCTCAGTTCAAACTTGATACTAGGTGCCCTTTGCTTCAGGCCTACATACTTAGGATTAAAAGCAATTCTATCAAGCCATGATTGAATCGCTGAATATTTAGTAAGATCAAATCCGCCTTCATGTGCAACATGGGTGTACCCGTACAGTGCAGGTATACTTTAGCTGAATACAAATACTCCATGCAGAGAAAAGGTAGAAATTATTTCGTGCTTCATTGACTCCCATGAGCATATACAGTGTTGCGAGAGACTCCCAATTGACGTGCAGCCAACGCAACGTTTCCGTTACACTCTCGCATCACTTTCCGAATTTCGAGGCATTTAGCTACCTTGGCTAAATGCCCCGCGCAACGGATACAGGCAGCAATTTCAAGTTGATTATGCCCCAAAATTCGGGCAACGTCTTCTGCCCGGACGATGCCTTCATGATGCTGAATCGCGAGAGTACGTAGACTCCAGTCTAGGTCAGAAAGATTATCGATGGCAACATACTTAAGCGCTTCTATGGCGTTGTTTGATAGTGTGTGTTGAGGCGAGATTACCGAGAGCATATTGCAACACAAGTGGCGAAAATCAGAACGATTCTTGAGTTTGGGTAGAAAAAGTGAAAAGCCTGCAAGACGGTTTAACAGATGTTTAAGAGGTCCATCTGCAACTTTTTCACCCGCTTCAGCCTGTGTGCTGCTAAGAATAATCCACTCGCCGTCAGCCAACAATGGTTTTCGCCTTTGCATAACACGGTTTAATAGTGTGTTAAGACTGGCGACAATTTCAACCGGTAACAGGTCGACTCTATCGAGATAAAGCGTGCCGCCTTTGTCTAAATCAATTTTATGTTGCTTCAGTGCACCACTCTCAAATTTAGATTTCATTTGCGCGATGAGTTGGTTTTCAACCGAGTCCAAATTTACGCTTACACAGTCGACAACAACAAAATTCTGATCCGGATGTAGCTGATCATGTATTTCTTCAGCCGCTGTATTTTTACCTGTTCCTGGTCCCCCGCAGATCATAACTGGCAGACCTTGTTGAGATGATTTTTTACCTAACCGAAGATTGTGCCGTAGCACTTCGTCTTTGAACGTTCTTCCCGTAGCGAAATTATCTGTCTTTTGTGGGAGTCGGTAGATTGGATCGGCTGGCAAAAATACCTGCGTTTTTGTTAGTTGGTTTTTCGCGGCATGAGTAAGCCTGAGACGCGCAAAATATCCAGCATTCAGCCAATCCGTAATTTGAACGACCTCACCTTTACAGATACGATCGATCAATGAACGGAATTGACCCTTGAATACATCTTGAAATTTAGGTGAATTTGTCTGTTTCAAGCCGGTTAACAGTTGTCCCGTGCGGCGGTTAGCACCTGTTATTTGCCCTTCTTGATTAAAGGCCATCATACCGACGTTCTGAGTTTGGAGATATTCCTGGCGGGGATGAAACTGGATAATATGGTCGCCACGATGATCGTCCACAAATAGTCGGTTTTCGACATTTTGGGCGGCGAGATTGACAAGAGCAAGAGTATGGTGCTGCCGAGCGGCCACTTCAGATGAAGCATCGAGCAACCCAATTAACTGACCTCCACTATCAAATATGGGTGCTGACAAGCAAGAAACATTGCCCTCCTTTGCAAAGAAATGCTCACGACCAGTCACATTGCAAGACGTGCCAGTATAAAGTGCTAGCCCAAGAGCGTTCGTTCCTCGTATTTCCTCACTCCAAATCGAACCCGGAAGAATACTTTTACCGCACGTGGAACTGCGAAATTCATCGTCGATAATGTGATCGAGTACTACACCGTCACTATCTGCAAATGCCACCAGAAAATTTGAACCTGCGATTTGTGAGCTGAGCAGTTCCAACTCGGGTCTGACCAGACGCATGATAAGGCCTAGCTTGTCGCGACGCTGGTAAAGTTCTGTGTGTGAGACGACGCATTCCTCAGGCTTACTAACGGGATCTAAACCTAGGCGTAGACAACGGCGCCAACTATCGGCGATCGCTTCTGGCACTGCCCCGTAAGCAAATTTCCCACTCATCTCCAACGCGTTACGAGCTTTCTCAAATGCAGTTTCCAAAACATACCCCTTTTAGTATCTGATGATAATAACATGACCGTAAATGCATAAAAAATAAAGAGAATTTGAAACATTGTTCTATTTTTGAACACCTAAAGGCTGTCGTTACCCAGAAATTGAACACCTACTGACAACCCGTCGACGTGTTTTAAAAGATATATTTGTGCCTTGCCAAGCATACAACATTTAAATTTCTGGAGAGTCCCATGAAGGCACAAGTTTTACATAAATACGATGATGACCTAATGGCATCATCTTGGGTCGATTATATCGATGTCCCAGACCCAGTTATTACTAAAGGATCTGACGTGATTATACGTATCGGTGGTGCTGGTGTCTGCCGTACCGACCTACACGTCATAGAGGGTGTCTGGCGTCCTCACATGGACCCGACGGGTAACGATTTACTACCGCTTATTCTAGGCCATGAGAATGCGGGTTGGATTGAGGAAATTGGTTCTGAGGTTGAAGGCCTGAAAATAGGTGACCCTGTCATTGTTCATCCAAAGATTTCAAACGGTACGTGTTTGGCATGTCGCCGTGGTGAAGATATGCACGGTGAGGGCGCATTTCCGGGGCTCGATTCCAACGGTGGATATGCAGAAGCATTGGTGACCTCGGAGCGTAACATTATTAAATTACCGAAAACCTTACTACCTAAAGAGGTTGCGCCTTATTCAGATGCAGGACTAACAGCGTATAGGGCAGCCAAAAAAGCAACTCGACACCTTCTGCCTGGCCAGTACTGTGTTGTGATTGGCGCCGGTGGTTTGGGACACATTGCAATCCAGGTTCTGCGTGCGATGTGCGCAGCAGAGATCATTGTCGTCGATACTTCACTTGACTCATTGGCCCTTGCAGGCAAGTGTGGCGCCGATCATTTGGTGCATGCCGATGGTGGTGAAGTCGATGCAATCCTGACGCTGACTAAAGGTCACGGAGCCGAAGCAGTATTGGATTTTGTTGGTGAAAAAGGTACGACCAGCAAGGGTTTGGCGATGACCCGATCGGCCGGTAGTTATTATGTTGTAGGGTACGGTGAAAATATTCAGGTACCGACAGTTGATCTGGTGATAACAGAAAAGAATATCATCGGTAATCTTGTTGGCACGTGGG
>JBLIME010000041.1:0-15059 GCA_047638515.1 Pseudohongiellaceae bacterium | reverse complement strand
CGCCGAGACTGATATTGAAGTCGTCATCGCTCTTTGAAGGGTGTGATTATTACTAGTTTAGTTGCACACTATTTTACTTAACTAACAGCAACGGCGACTAGCTCGTGTTATTGAATATTAATTGATGGAGACTAAGGATAGAGTTCTGAATTTTAGATTGTGAGTCTTAGCAATATAATCTAGCAATCACTGGTATTCTTTCTATGTGCACGATATTTTCAACAGAGTGGGTCGACGTGGATCTTTAATCGCCAGTAATATTTATTTGCAAGAGCGAAGTGCTCATGCCGGCACCAGTAGCCATTGTTTAATTAGATGTGAGGGCACACCGTCAGTTATATGGCCATTGGAATATCCGATGAAGCAATAATTAAAGCCTCAGTTCGAAGCGAGAGCGTCGTTAACAGTATCTGCTTTATAAACCCCACTAAAAATCTCTGTATTTATTTACCAAGTCACTACCAAGTAAATTTTTAAGAGCGATGACTATCGCCGACCCAACAACTATCACCGAAATACGAATAGTTGCTATTTTTTCCTTTGATATAGGAGCACCGTCTGTCGATATATTAAGGAATATTACAGACAGCTGTATACAATTCTCTACTAATTTTTAGGTAGTTAATCGCGCCGACAGTGATATCTAAGATATCCGTCAGCGAGACAAGTCGTCTATTTGTTATTTAGCAAAGGTTATGTCGACAACTGAGATCTGTACAGTTAGCTTGATAGCGGATGCGCCAGAGGAAGACACATGAAGCGACGACCTAACTAAAAAATTTCTATCGACCTGCGCGTGGTTGCTAACAGGTCACTTTGTTTGATAAGTTAGAGTGTCAGGTTAAGGTTTTCAATAAATTTACTGTAAAATTAATTCCGACGTCTGTCTGCTTGAAAATGATGATTCTATCGTTAGGACCTTTGACATAATTTCAAAGGTCAGCTATTCAAGGAGAAAGCTAAAGCCTCAATTAGATTGGTCTACAAGATAACAAATCAGCCATAACAGATTGCATCGTTGGCGACTTTTTTACGTATATAATCGTGTAAGAGCTTGATTCTAAAAGCCTATAACTCTGATGATGCAAATATAGGCTAACGAAAAAAATATCTAGGCAGCATAGAAAATGACCGTTGTTATAGTTATTTTGTTGTTGTAGCGATTTGGACGCCAGTTGGCTTATAGCTCATTGATGGCAAGTTGACAGTATTACAGATAGTCCTAATGAGAGTTTTTTTAAGTAGGTATGCCCAGATAATCGTTGCAGATGATAAGCTCGTCAAGGTAACTCGTAACGCAGCAGATGTTGCTTTGATCGACATTCAACACAAATAATCAATAGGAAAAAGATATGGTTTTACCTGCACTGAGCGCGGTCGCTATTTTGATTTTAGCTTATAACTATCCAAAGCAAACGGGTTACTTATTGCTTCTTGTCGCTGGAGTAATTGCCTCTATATACACCTACAATCTTTCCGAGGCAAAAGCTAAGGCTGAGCTAAAAGAACTAGTCTTTGTTGATGTGTCATACGATCTTTCAAACTGTCCAATTGAAAAACCAATATTAGTTATCATTAGAAATGAAAGTAACAATATAGTTAGTTCAGTTAGTTGGTCACTAAAAGCCTATGAGTCTGGCTATAGTGACAATCTTGCGCCTTTTTCTTACGGGCCTTCATTTAAATCTGATAAGATTCTGAGTCATAATGACAAGGTGAAGCTTTGCTATGCATCTCCTCGATTGAATCGCGACAACGACCCTGCAACTGTCAATTGGTTAACTATTAATAAGGTAGTGGTGTTCAGCAATAATTAGAGTAGTTCTTAGACTAATTGACGATTAATTAATGGTTATTAATCAACACAAAAAAATCTTTTTCGCAGGATTTTCGAGAGGGCTTGCAGTAGAACTTGCACTTGGATTTATTAAGAGGATTCTTGTTAGGTTATTCACTTATTGTGCTCTCGGTTCATACAGTGTCAGTCCTACTGGTACTTATTAGTAGACTGTAGCAATTATTCAGAGTTCATCAGAACAGATCACTCTTACTCACAGGCCAACTTGGCCACTGACGATATTTGTAGGGTTGGCAGTTTCAAATAAGCCATCACTTTCGAGCAAAGTGTTCATTCAGTCACTGGACAATGCTAATGCCAGAGCTTCTGTACTATAAATAGCAGTTGGTAACTCGTAATCTAGTCACAAGAAGAGACGATTCTTTGCCCATACTTTTGAGGTGCAGTTTTACTGACCTATATAATATATCCTGTAGTCGAAGTGCGCGGGAAGCCTTTGGTATAGTCGATGACTCGCATAAAACTATTCGAGCCAGCTTGTTGAATAATGTAGGTCAGATCCACTTAATTGCTTTGGGCTGCGTTATTCAAGTTGAGCGAGCGTTAATGATTGTAGATAACTCAAGTGTCTATCATAAAATATCTTTTCTGGAACACCATGAAAATATTGCCCGCGCACCTATTACACTTCGAGAAGATGTCGTAGAAATCTCAATAGAAAATTAAGTGACAGAAACTTATCGCTTAGACCTTTTGCGTAATTAAACTTGCATAATTGCATTTTAATGCGGTTAAAAAATAACCGACATTATCGTTGTTAATTGTTGAAGAAATGATCGATAGATTGTGTCAACCCACCGTGTAAGAGTTTCATTAATACTGACCGCTAAAAAAGCCGCGCTGCGTTGTCTACCCCAATTAGATGTAGGGGTGATTTCTTGACTTAAAACACAGAAATTTTTTTATTGTCACTAGTTGTAGATCAAGTGCCATAAGATAAATTCTAGCTATTGCGCAAAATCAATATCGCTATTACTTAAGTCTAGATGCGAGCAATTCGTCCACCAATGAGAAGCGTGAACTGTTGATATATCTAACACTGTATTCATTCGCTAATGACGGCCATTTTTAGATGGGAAGTTATTCCTAAACATGGGGTTATTTTTATGAGCTAAGCAGCTTGTCGATATCTTGAGCTGAACATGGTTTTGAATAAAAATAACCCTGCCCATAATCGCAGCCATTTTTAATTAAAAAGTCTGCTTGCGCCTGTGTTTCAATGCCCTCGGCAAGAACGCCTAACGATAATTTTTTGGCTAAATCGATAATAATTTTAATTACTATTTCTTGTTGACGGTTAATTCCAATACCCTGTACGAAGCTCATGTCTATTTTTAAAATATCGATAGGTAATGCTGTCAAATAGCCTAGTGATGAATAACCTGCGCCAAAGTTATCGATGGCAATACTAACCCCCAAATCATGGAGCGCAGTTAATATCTCTATTGACGACTCAGCGTGCTCGATTAAAATAGACTCGGTAACTTCTAGCTCGACTTGTTTTGCCTCAAGGTGATTTTCAGTTAATAGTTGTTGGGTTAGATGCAGTATATGTGGATTAGAGCACTCGCTGCCAGAAATATTGATGGCTAGCTTGAGGTCGGGCACAACTTTAATAAATGATAATAAGTTTGTGCCAGCTTGTTTCATTATAGATTCGGTGAGTAAAGTAATTAAGGAAAGTCTTTGCGCCAAAGGAATAAATCTACTGGGGGCAACAAAACCTTTTTCTGGATGCTGCCACCGCGCTAAAGCTTCTAGTCCAATAATTTTTTGAGTTTTTAGGCAATACTGCGGCTGAAAGTAAGGGAATATGGCTTGATTTTTTATAGCATTTTCTAAGTCATTTTCTAGTTGAATGCTTTCCTCATATTCTTTTTTTAGTGCACTGTCAAAATATCGGTATTGTTGACGGCCAGAAACTTTAGCTTCGTACAAGGCGTGGTCCGCTTGCTGTAATAACGCTTGAGCATCTTGTGATGCTTCGGTCGGAAAAAATGTCATACCTATAGAGATGTTAATATTAAGTGATAGCTTGTCAATGAGGAAAGGCTTTTCCATTTCGTTAAGCAATTTTTGTGAAACGCGTTGCGCTTTTTCAGACGTTATTTCTTCTAAAATGACGGCAAATTCGTCACCGCCTAGGCGCGCCGCTGTATCACCCGTGCGAATATTAGTCACTAGCCGCTGCGCAAATAGCTGTAGGACCTTATCACCAACATAGTGGCCATGTTTATCATTAATTTTTTTAAAAAAATCGAGATCAATATATAAAATAGCATGATGTCTGTCGTAACGATGCAGTTGTTTCGTCAGGTGTGTTAAACGACTAAAAAAAAGATTACGATTAGCGAGACTAGTGAGTGGGTCATGGTTGGCAGAATGTTCGTGTTTTAAGGACGTTTTTTTAGCATCATTAAGAGCATCTTTCTGCCAATTAATATATCGATTGATGCCCTTTGCAATACATGTGATTTCGTCATCGCCATGCTCGTCAATCTTAATTGATAGATCGTTGTTTTTTATGCTGCGAGTCAGTAGCGTGTTAATATTGCGTATGCGTGAAGATACATTCAGTGAGATATAGTATGACAATAACGTGAGGGCTACTATTACAGCCGTCATCACAATACTACCTACCAACAAGTAAAGCTGACTTTTAACGCGAATCTGTTGCGATTGATTGAGTATATACAGGGCTTCTTCATCAATAAGCGTTCTTATTGATTCTATACGCTGGGTAGCTAGTGCAAACCACCGTTTGGAGACAGGCCCTTGAATATTGTCTAACTGGTCAAGCTGGTTTAAAAAGTTATTTTGAATGATGTTAATCTGTATGGAGAAGAGCCTTTCAGCTAGCTCGATAATAGCTGCTTTGTTGTGATACTTTTTATTGATCAAGGCTTCTAATTTATTGTTGTAGTCATTAATAAAGGTGTGAATATCTATATAGACTTCGACACTTGCGCTGCCTTTTGCGTAGACACCGTTGAGAGCTCCTCGACTTTGGCCCGCACGCTCTTTTAGCCATAGCATGGAAACGATGTCATTGAGTTCGCTGCGAAGTGTTACTTCACCAAGAAAGGTCGTTAATAAATCAATCGAATCAATGGCTTTTTTGTTGACCAGTGAATAATACTTAAAAGCATTGTGATTGTCGTCGAACTGATCTACCTTATCTCTCACAAGGTCTTTTTGTCTAAGGAGATCGATGAGTTTATCAGTGTTAATCGTTATGCCTTGCAAACTGTGTTTGTGTCTGTCGATAAATTCTCTTAGAGTGTCAACCGCTTGATCAGATTTTTTGCGTTGCTGAAGCATCTCATCCCCGCTGAAAGTACCATTGGCGGTTAAAAAACCTTCCGTTAGACCCCGCTCTGTCGCGTGTTGATGAGCAACATTCTCTAACTTGAGTGCAAAGGCAATGATTGTCTCTGTCTGATGACTGTCTTCGTAGGTATCGTATAAGCTTTTACCTTGATTGGATAAAAAAACAATAAGCACGACTAGGGGAAGGGTCAACAATAGAAGTAGTTTTAAGTTGATAGAAAAACGTGCTAAAAACATTGCTTTACTCTGATTTTTTATTATTTAGTCGATAAACCTTAATAATAAAACCTGTGTTCACATAGGCTAGCCATAGCTGATTCAAATATTATGTGATTCTTCTTGCTAAGCTTGGCATGCGTTTATTTAATAGTCTCGGTTAAGTTTCAAACCCTAAGGACCAGCGTTTACTTTTAAATATGTCAGAGCTCGTTAAAGACGTCGTCGTACATATAATAATATGCTGTCAGCGATGGCAGATAAGTTTAATCTCGATTAGGTCTATCTCAGACCTACACTTCATCTACTCTGTGCTTTAGCTAGAGAGCCCGTCTTCAGCTAATTGACCGCCAAGCTTCCTTCTATCAAGTTTTTATTCCACATTTTATTGTAGAGTCAATTCTGATCCCAAATAGGGGCAGTCTTAACTATAGCGCCCTCTAATAATAGACTCAACTTTTTAACCAACAAATCTGAGTTTTTATGCCAGTTTACTCGGCTTGTCGCGAAAACGGACGTATATTTAGTGCACTAGAAGAAGCTGGTCTGGAAGGTTAGAAATCTAATATGTTGTTACTGTGGCTTTTTTAAGGCTATTCGCTAACGTTGTGATTTTTGGCGCTTTCAAGTAAGGCTAGCAGAGGCACTGTGCCAGTGTCGGTGACTTCTCTTAATTTTTTTAGTAGTACTTCTTGGCTGCCAAAAGAAGATTCGTCATATCGGTGCTTTGGCGCATCGGTGTCTGGATTGCGAATAATGTCTCTGTTGATCTGTGAAGGCGGGTGTGGACTAATGTTTTCGGACAAACCAGTATCTAAGTTGCTCTCTTGAATCAACTTTGATTCGATGTTGGGGCTAGTTTGTTCGTTTGCATCACTTATAGTGGAGGCCAGCGCTTGGAGTTCGTTGACGAGCTTGTCGACTTGTGGCTTGCGAATACTGCCGAGCTCTACCAGCTGCTTTAACTGTGTTGAAGCGGACACCCAGGCACTTTTTGCAAAACTTTGATGAGTTATTGCCGGTGCTTTTATAGGCTTTTGTGCCTCGATCCTTATTTGCTGTGGTGAGGTTTGGCTACGTTTTACCAGAGCAGTTCTGTCTATGCGTCGCTGCCAATAGCGGCTGAAGCGAAGCGATTTAATTAAGCTCGACTTGTAGCCTCTGTCGATGTTGCAGGCAAGCAAATTGAAATCTTGGCAGGCAAGTGAATCAGGTGTGCCTAGCGCAGCTGGATACTGTCGGGCAACCGCATTGACGATGGACTGATCTCGGCTGATTGAGCCAAGAAACATTATTTGTAAACCGATATATTTGTCGACGGCCGATTGAAAGCGGTTGAATATGTTTTGCGCTTTAGTGATGTTCGGTGCCATATTGACCACTACTTGTATCGGACGTTTAAAGTTATTACGGCGCAACACTTTTAACAGTGAGAATGCGTCGGTAAGCGACGTAGGTTCCGGAGTAATAACAATTATGGGCATTTGGGCGGCTGCGACAAAATGTAATACCGGGGCGGTAATACCTGCGCCGGTATCGATGATGAGATAGTCATAGTGAGGCTCGAGTGCGTCTAGTCCACACATGAGTAGCAGTTGTTGTTCGGGGGCGAGCGTCACGCAGCTGGCGACGCCCGAGGCACCTGGGATAATGTGTATACCTGCAGGACCTTTAACAAGTATTTCTGCGAGTGTTTTTTCGCCGTTAAGAAGATGCTCCAAAGTGTACTGCGGTGCCACGCCGAGCAAAATGTTGATGTTTGCCAGGCCGGTATCAGCGTCGAGGATACATACTTTGTCTCCTCTTAAGGCTAATGTTATCGCTAGGTTTACAGCAATATTGCTTTTGCCAACACCACCTTTTCCACTGGTTAGGGCGAGTGTTTTCATCACGCAGGTGGCTAGGGGACTGCTAAACATACTTGTGTTCTCGCGTTATTTTTCTTGGCATCCATTGCATATTCGGCATTGCGGATTAACCCTGTTATTTTTTTGTGAATATGAAGCTCCCAGAAGTGGTTTTTAGTTGATGAGTTTTACACCACTAAGACATTATGATGGGCTCTTGGCAGATAGGCAATGATTTCGCTTTGTCAAAAAGGGCAGTATATGACTAGGGGGTATGTAAGCTTTGAGTGCCGTCAAAGCACCGGTCGTGGTGGCGGTCGATATTTGGTTACGGCTTCAAAACCCTCAAAAAAAAGCTGGGTTGGGCCTTCAGGATTTAGTGTCCATTCTATAACCTTGCGTGAACAAATAGGTAGAGTGATTTTCTTAGATAACAGCTAGTTCCTATAGATCCTTTCGAAACTGTGCAGGATATGAATATCAGCGATTACTTTAATGGTGATGTGTTATCGGGTGCTTAATTTGCAATAAAGATCGCTAATTGCGCTCCGAGCGACTAACATTGGACATAAGAGCTCTTTTTTAAACGTTAATTTTAGAATCATTAAAAATTCATCATAAAATTAACGCCATACATTAATTGAAGTATAGGCATGACAATCATCATTTTTAAATTAAAAAGTCGGTATAAAAATAATACTCGTTGAGATGAGTCAGAATAAACTAGCCACTAGTAGACTCGTCAACCGCGTTCAAAGTTTACGTGGCAAAGCTTTACTGCGCTAGAGGCCTTCGCGTCTGCTCTGATGGGCCAGAGAGCGGGGTACTAAACTTAAGGCGATCGTTTTTAAAAAGTCGATCGATTATCAGTTTTCATCGTCTAAGGGCTAATAATTGGAAAAATAAGGATGTCTACAAATTCTCAAATATTACTAGCCGGGCTCGAAATGGAGAAGCTTCCCTCTTTGCCACATGTCTTAGTGAAGATGTTGGAAGTCTGCCAAAATGCCAACGCTGATTTTCAAAAAATATCTCGTGTTGTGGCTCAGGATGCGGTGATTACTAGTCGTGTTTTAATGCTTGCTAGCTCACCTGCTTTCTCTTCGGCAGTCTCGGTGAACACACTCGAGCGCGCGGTGTTGGTATTGGGCACCGATACATTAAAAACCTTGATTATTACAGTGGCTGTTCAGCAGTTCTTTTCAAATTTTGGCAAGCAACATGGCGCCTATCTCAAATATTTTTGGACGCAATCACTCCGTTGTGCACTACTGAGCAAGTCACTAGCTGTCCTCACTAACTTTGCCTTGCCAGAACAGGCTTACCTAGCGGGTTTACTTCACAATTTAGGCAGTCTCGTTTTGCAAAGCCAGTTCCCTGAACGCTATCATAGTATGCTGGATTCGATGACCGATGCCGGCAAGCTCAACATTGTTCAAGCTGAAGAGCGTGAATTTGGAGTGAATCACTGTAGTTTGGGTGCTGAACTTTTGGCTTCTTGGGGACTAGATCAGCTCACTTGCGATGCGCTGCGCTACCATCACGAATCAATGTTGCCGTTACGCGAGGCACACCACTTGGTAAAGTTGGTGTCTTTATCGGCCTTACTAGCTGAGGACGCTGCACTGGGGGACACCAACAGTTTTGTGGCTGCTGACCTTCTGTTTGGTTTGACGGCGCCGTTGACCCGCGAAATTTTGCTGCAAATTCAAAACGAGGTTGGTCGGCTCGCCCAGTCGATGAATATCGACATTAATGACTGCACGCTTGAAAACGCCAAAGACCAAGCGGTGATGCAAAGGCTTGCAGATAAGATCAAGAATATTGGTTTGTTGCAAAGTATTAAAGGTAAGCTGGCACAGTCAGACTCTCGCGAGGCCTTGCACTCTCATATTGCCAATACTATTGAGCTGCTCTTTAATGTCAGCGCTATATCGTTCTTTGATATAAATGCTGACGGCAGCGAGTTGATTTATCAATACAGTCAAGACGGCAAGCAAATATCGGACACCGCCAACTTTAAAATTCCATTGGCGCCAGGGCGCAGTTTAATCGCAGACGCGGTTTTAGAAAAAAGGCCGCTTAGCTCCTTAGATCCTAAGTCTGAGGTGTCAAGTTTGGCGAGCGTAGTCGATCGACAAGTCATCAGCCTGAGCGGGTGCCGAGGAATCCTTTGTTTACCGATGCTCAGCCCAAGGGCGAATGCTATCACTTGCCTAGGCGCTATCGTTCTTGGAATTGATACCGATTACCAAGATGATAAATTGCAGTTGCTGGGTCTGTTTGCCGCTGAAGCGGCGGTTGCCATTGAGCAGATTGCTAGGAGTACTATGCGCACAAGTGACGACGACACCGCTTTTAAAGTTAAAATGAACCATCGCTTGCATGAAATCGCCCACGAGGCGAACAATCCCCTGAGTATTATTCGCAATTACCTAGAGTTGCTTGCCATTAAGTTAGGTGACGAGCATCAAGCGATTAGCGAGCTTAGCATCATTCGCGAAGAGATCGATCGCACCGGCCAAATTATTTTACAGCTGCAAGATTTAGGTCAAGTTGAGCTGGAGTCAAGTGGCGAGTTAGATATTAACGCTGAGCTGACGGCTCTAGTGAAAATTTACCGGCAGTCGCTATTTTTGACTCACGATATTAGCTGCGAGTTAACGCTGAGTGCCGAATTGCCAATACTGGCCCTAAATCGCAACCCGATTAAACAGGTGTTGATCAATCTAATCAAAAATGCCGCCGAAGCGATGACTGACGGTGGGCTTATCGAAGTGAGCTCAGTTGATAAGATTAATCACAATGGCCGCCAATACATAGAAGTTATCATTGCCGATTCCGGGCCAGGTATTCCTGAGACTTTGCGTGACAATCTGTTTGCCCCCGTGATTTCCAGCAAGGGTAGTGGGCACTCGGGTTTGGGTTTGAGTATTAGTAAGCGTTTGATTACGGAGCTTGGTGGTTCAATCACCTATAGGCGGTTAGAGTATAAAACGGAGTTTAAAATATTATTGCCACGAGAAGTTAAATAATAACTGCTTAGAGCAGCATATATATTTGGATAGGAAGTTATGAATGCTGAGTTAGCTGAGATGCAGTCACGACAAGTTGCATCTAACGCCAGAGTGCTGGTGGTAGATGACGAATCTCGAATCCTCACGAGCCTCGAGGCTCTACTTAAATACAAGCATTATCAAGTGGACACTGCGCTAGGCGGAGACTTAGCTTGCCAAAAATTAACGCAAAACCAGTACGATATAGTGCTGCTTGATTTAAATATGGGTGACTTCGACGGTTACGCAGTAATGGCCCATATGGCTGAGCACAATATTGATACCGCCGTTGTAGTTGTGAGTGGTGAAATTGCCTTCGATGCTGTGCGCAAAGCACTGCGCATGGGTGCTTCAGACTATGTAAAAAAGCCCTACTCTTCTGCAGAGTTGTTTACGACTATCGCGGCAACTCTCCAAAAGAAAAATCTACGAGATGAGCGCGATCGCTATCAAGAACGGATTCGAAAATCAGTAGCCTTGAATCGTTATATTGTTGACCACTCTCCCGATATCGTTTTTCTACTAAGTGTTGATGGTTTGTTCAACTTTTCAAACCCGCAGATGCAAAACTTGCTGGGCTATAGCTATGACGAGCTTGCGGGTACACCGTTTAAGAATTTACTAGATACTCCGAATCTGCAAGTTGACAAAATATATGAATACTCGAGTAGTCAAGTGGCTGCAGATGCTCTATGTAATGTGGAGTTGTGTTTACGCCACCGCAACGACACCAGTGGTAAGAAATATTTTGAGGTGACACTATTTTCAGTCTATACCGACATTATCGCAGGGGCTGAAATTATAGAATTGAAGCAACCTTCGCGAAAGCTTAACGTGTTGAGCGCGATCGACGATAATTTCACCGGCTATTACGGCACGGCGCGCGACATTACTGAGCGTAAAAAAGCTGAGGGCATCATTCGTTTCCAGGCCGACCATGATTTGCTCACAGGTTTGCCAAATCGCTCGCTGTTTAATGATCGGCTTGATTTAGCCATAGTCCACTCTCGCCGTCGTAATAAAATGTTGGCGGTTATGTACTTAGACCTAGACCGCTTTAAAAATGTCAACGATACTTTTGGTCACACTGTCGGTGATTTGCTGCTACAAGCAGTGGTAACTCGCCTACACAAGTGTCTGCGCGAAGGCGACACACTCAGTCGCTACGGTGGTGATGAGTTTGTTTTACTACTGCCAGAAATTGATGGAGCTGCAGATGCCGAGTTAATTGCTCATAAAATTATGGACGTGTTAAAACAACCCTTTAAGCTACAGGGCCAAGAACTATCTGCCTGTGCTAGTATTGGTGCAGCCTTGTTCCCAGAATTTGGTGGCAACATAGATACGCTGATTAGACACGCCGATATCGCTATGTATGTAGCTAAAGCTAAGGGCAATAATAGCTACGCTCTGTTCGATCATGCGATGGGGGAGCACCTAGATCAAAGCATCAAGCTAGAAGTCGAGCTGCGCCAAGCTTTGGCAAATGAAGAGTTACGAGTTTTTTATCAACCTCAAACTTGTACGCGGAGCAATGCGGTGATTGGGGTTGAGGCACTGGTTCGCTGGCAGCACCCTGAGCGAGGTTTAATCTGTCCGAGTGAGTTTATAGCGATGGCCGAAGATACGAAAATGATTTTCGATTTAGGCGACTGGGTGGTCCGTCATGCGGTTGCTGAGGTCAAGAGTTGGATGGATCAAGGTTTGCCTCCATTACGTTTGGCGGTAAATTTTTCATCTCTTCAAGTTGATCAGGCCAACTTGGTTGATAAGGTGATCAGCACTTTGTCTGAGTTCGATTTCCCGCCACACTATTTCGAACTAGAAATTACCGAAAATAGTATGATGCACGACCTAGAGGGCATGGTCAAAAAAATGCAAAACTTATCCGACCATGGCATTACCGTAGCCATTGACGACTTCGGTACTGGTTATTCTTCCCTTAGCTACCTGCACACTTTGCCCATCCACACCGTTAAACTCGACCAGTCTTTTGTGCGCAACATTGAATCTGTGGACCTCGAGGTCAGTATCGTCAACGCAATCTGTGCAATGGCCCATGGCCTTGGCTTAAACATCGTCGCCGAGGGTGTAGAAAGTCAGTCACAGTATGACTATTTAAAAAATTTGGGATGTCAGCAGGTGCAGGGTTATCTAATCAGTAGGCCTCTTTCAGGCACAGCTTTTTTGCAATTCTTAGCTGACAGGCAATCGAGCTGATTAGATTGATTTCGGCATGAAGTACAAATTGTAGAGCGCACAGAGGCGGCTCAAAAGGAGTTGCTTAAAATCAAGCCACAGTCACTAAGTCAATCGAATCATCAACTGTTTTGGTTAGGTCTGAAGTCAAGCAGGCACCGATCGCAACCTTAATATTTGTCTTATAATCGATAGGGATCAAGTTCAGCTATTCCTCATAGTGCTTCGCAATGACCCGTTTGGTTAAATAAGAGGGCGTTCTTAACGGCGTCTGCAACAGGTTTTTCGAGACACACAACGGAGTATCATCTTTTTACGAAAATATTATCAAAGAAGAATTAAATGAGTTCCCACCTGAGCTTTCATCGGGTACTTGGCGCAGAATTTATTAAAATATTTGGTCGTGAAGCACTCTCTGGTGGATTCAGATAGTGTGCTGGTAATTTCATGTACTAGCGAGTCAGCAACAACCAGGCGCTATTGCGTTACCAATCGACGCACCGGCGCTTCCTTGATCGGCCAGTGAACGATGGCGGCAAAAATCCCAAGTGCAGCGCCTAACCACCAGACGGTATCGTAGGTCCCGGTTATATCGTAAAGAACGCCTCCCAACCATACGCCAAGAAACGACCCTAATTGATGGGCAAAGAATATGATCCCACCTAGCGTGCCCAAATAGCGGGTACCGAACATAACAGCTACCAGCGCATTAGTTGGTGGAACTGTTGAAAGCCACAACATCCCCATAATAATTGAGAATATGACTACGCTGACAGCTGTCTGAGGCAGCAATAAAAATAACGCTACCAGTATTGATCGAGCTAAATAAATCCAGGACAATATAGCGGGCTTTGAATATTTCTGCCCGAGCACACCAGAAGCAAGCGATCCGATAATATTAAAAAACCCAATCAGGCTTATAGCGACGACCGCCCATTTTGCTTCAATACCAATATCGCTAATATAGGCTGGGAAATGGGCGGTAATAAACGCTACCTGAAACCCACATACAAAAAAACCGGCCGCCAGTAAAACATAACCTCGAGTGGAGAATGCCTCTGAAATAACCTCAGAAAAGGTTTGTTCGATTTCCTGATTCGATATTTTTGAAGTTGACGCGTTTCCGCGTAATGGTATGGCAAGTAACGGTATCAGTCCCATAAACATTGCAACGTAAATCAGACTGTCGCCCCAACCATAAACATCGATCAATCCCTGAGAAATCGGCGCGAACAGAAACATCCCAGCAGAACCAGCCGCGGTGCCCAGACCAAACGCTAGAGACCGTTTATCGGCACTGACCATGCGGGCAAGTGAGGCCAAGATAACGCCGAAGGAACAGGCCGCTACCCCCAGACCAACCAGAAGACCACCTCCAATATGCAACCAGAGTGGAGATGGTGCAATTGACATGCACACTAAACCGGAGGCGTAAAGAACAGATCCGACTGCTAAAACTCGCCAGGTCCCAAAACGATCGGAAATAGCGCCAAAAAAAGGCTGGCCTAATCCCCAGCACAAATTTTGCAGTGCCATGGCCATCGCAAACGTCGTTCGATCCCAACCTGTGTCCTGAAGCATCGGCAGTTGATAAAACCCCATTGCCGATCTTGGCCCAAAAGCCAGCAGCGAAATAATACAGGCGCAAGTTATTGCGAGGAAAGGAATTGATAATGTAGAAACAGTTTTAGTATACGGCATAGCTACAAAATTATAGAGCCCTAACCATAGATGTCAATATTCAAAATCATCTCCTGTACTCCATAAATATGGCTGTTATCAGAACTCTATCAATTTTTCTCAATGTTCAAACAGGAACCATCAGTAGCCGAAAGCTGGTCAATCTAGTGGCTTTTCAGATAGTGAGTAACAACGATTCTAGATGGCACCGTTGAGGCCTCTTAGCCTAATGCATCAAGTTCTTCAAGGTATGTTAGTAACGCCATAACTATTTGAGTTTAAATACAGTAATAATTTGTCATTTACAGATAAAGATTGTGGCAGTTTTTGATGGCGCAAGCTGACGAACCTCAACTAGGTTTTAGCGGCCCGCAAAAGTATCTAGTTTGATGTTTCCATCCAAGCATTAGAAGCCAATATAGTGCCGTCGCTCAGCTTTTTGATCGTAACCTAAGGTGCCCATAGATTAAATAACGTAAACCTCAGCTTCTTGACTATTTCTGGGTACCTACTGACTTATAGTTGTTTGACAACTTATCTTTGCCCGCAGGGACACTTGAACGGGCATTTGCGTTGCTAGGCGCCAACTCATAAAAAATAATCCCGTTAGACTAAGTTTTTACCAACATCATTCAATCTAATTTGAATTAGTTTGATGTTTTTGCCAAGCTGTCACATGCTTGTAATACTTTCGAATGTATAATAAAAATCTAGACATATGGTTCGTACGAAATGTATAGTAATTTAAACGAAACATAATTTTCATATAATAAGAATAGTTGAGTTTACTTAATATCATGGTTTTATCACCTCGACAGCAAAGTATCGTAGACAAACTACAGGATACCAACGGTGTGCTTTCCAGTGCGGAAA